>CAZLIO010000255.1:1769-5832 GCA_964559025.1 uncultured Pirellulales bacterium
TAACTGAGCTGCCAACAGCTTCGACCGTTGCGGAACATTCATGGCCTATTATAAAAGGGTACTCGACAATTTGCTCGCCGATTCTGCCGGTCTCGTAGTAGTGTACATCGGAGCCGCAGATACCCACCCTTTCAATTTTCAAAAGTACATCTTTTTCTTTTTGTATCTTCGGTTCCGGCACTTCGGCCAGTTCCATTTGTTTCAAAGCGGTTAACACAACTGCTTTCATAGGCTCTCTCCAGAAAAAAATTATGCTGCTGCAGATTGGTAATGCAAAGTGAGTTTTTGCTTATTTCAACGGCAGAATATCATATTTTTATAACAAACCCATACATTTTCCGCCATAACTATTTTACAGGAATCAGCTTTATCTCAAAGAGTTTCGGCCAAAACTTTCCGGTCACAAATAGCCGTCCACTTTTTTGGTCGTAGGCAATACCGTTGAGAACATCAACCGTCCGGCTATAGTCTTGCTGAGTTAAAAGCCCTTTCATATCTATCCATCCGAGCACTTGGCCTGTCTCTGGGGCAATTCTGGCGATGCGTTCGGTAGGCCAGATATTGGCATAGATTTGGCCTTCGACATATTCGAGCTCGTTAAGCCCCCACACGGGAATATTGTGGTCATATACAATAATCCGGCTGACTTGCTCAAACGTTTCAGGGTTTAAGAAAAACAATGCTGGTGTGCCGTCACTCATAATCAACTGCCTGCCGTTATGTGTAATGCCCCAGCCCTCGGTTGGGTAATTGAATTTTCGCAGCAGCTCAAAGGTATATTTGTTGTAAACAAAGCCAACGTTTTCCTTATATGTTAACTGAATAATATTGTCCCCATAAATGGTAATACCTTCGCCGAAGAATTCGGCCGATAGTTTGTGCATTTGCAGGATGTTGCCTGTTTCTAATTCGACTTTGCGCAAAGTCGAACGTCCGTAAAGCCCTGTTCCTTCATATAAAACACCATCATCGAAAACCAGCCCTTGCGTGAAAGCGTTTCGGTCATGAGGAAAGGTATTGATGACTTTATAAGTGTAGGTCCTGGAAGTATGGGGATTTTTGGAATCCAGACAGAACAGAACAAAAAGCACCGCTGATGTCGCTATAACTCCCGGAATGAATAGCTTTAAGAATCGCTTCACAAATATCGCCTTCGACCCCGCACCAATTGTCCTTCAACGAAGAACCTGTTCGAACACCCGATTTGCAGTGCTCCGGCTCGGGTTCAATTGGTGCGGGGCTAAACATTAAACCTGAAATTGATAATGTCGCCGTCCTGGACGACGTAGTCTTTTCCTTCGAGCCGGATTTTGCCTGCGGCTTTGAGGGCTTTTTCGCTGCCAAGGGCTTTAAGGTCGTCAAAGGCAAAAGTTTCAGCCCTAATGAAACCTCGTTTAATGTCTGTGTGCACCTTGCCGGCGGCATCAAGTGCCACGGTGTCCTGCTTTATTGGCCAGGCACGCAGCTCATTCGAGACCACTGTTAAAAAGCTGATAAGACCCAGGGCCGAATAGCAGCTTTTGACGAACTTACTTGCTGCCGATTCGGTTAATCCTAAGTCAGTCATAAACTCGGCCCTGCTTTCAGCATCTAACTGCGACAGCTCGTGTTCCAGCTTGGCACAGATTGTAATGACCGGCACAGAACTATCAATCGCGCTGCTGAAATCAAACTCTTTATCCAGCTGGTCTTCGCCGATGTTTACTGCAACTGCTATCGGCTTTAAGGTCAGGAATCCGAGGGACTTAATCATTTCGCGTTCGGCTTCAGTTTCGACAGCAGTGCTTATGGGCCTTTCTGACTCTATTGCTTCCTGCAGTTTTTTTTGCAGTGCCAATTCGATCTTATCGTGGGCCTGAGTCTGGGTGGGCTTGTGGACCTGCTTTTCGAGTTTTTCGATGCGAGTAGCTACCAGCTCCAAATCGGCAAGCAGCAGTTCGGTTTTCAACTCCGCTAAATCTCCGGCCGAGTTTACAGTGTTTCGATAAGGAGGTACCGAAGGATTTTCAAACGACCTGACCACGAGAACCAGCAGGTCAACAGTCCTTATCTGGTTAATCAGGCGTCTGGCAGCAGCTCGGCCGTGCTCATCAGTAAAGTTAAAGCCCGGCAGGTCAAGACAATCGATTGTAGCGTGGGTGGTTTTCTTCGGCTTGCAGTATTCTCTCAGCCAATCGAGTCTTTCGTCCGGGACAGGCACAATGGCTTCTTCAATTGCCGTCGAGCCGGGCGGTGGGATTGCCTTGCCGCTAACGGCAGATAAGATAGTGCTCTTGCCGGATTGTAACAGGCCAAGTAGAGCAACTTTCAATTATATAGCTCCTTATTTATAAAAAGGCTTTTTCAAAATTGCAGAACTTATTATTTATAAACACTGTTTCGATAACAGTCATACGCGACAATAGCGGGGAAATTAACTACCTGTAGTTTTCTTATAGCTTCGGTTCCAAGGTCTTCGTAGGCGATTACTTCGGCGGCAATAATGTGCTTGCTCAATAGCGCCCCCGCCCCGCCGATAGTAGAAAGATGGACAGCGGTGTATTTTTTCAGGGCGTCTCTGACCTCGTCGCCTCGATAACCCTTTCCGAGCATTGCTTTTAGTCCGTTGGCGAGCAGCTTCGGACTGAAAGCGTCCATTCTTGATGAGGTGGTTGGGCCGGCGGCGCCGATTACCTTCCCCGGGGGTGCTGGTGTGGGGCCGACGAAATAAATAATCGCTCCTTCAAGCTGAAATGGTAATTCCCGTCCCGCGTCTATCGCCTCGCATAATCTCTTATGCGCCATATCCCGGGCGGTATAGATTTCGCCGGTGATGAGAACTTCATCGCCCGCTTTTAACGAACGCACATCAGCTTCGGTCAGAGGTGGCTGTAATGTCTTTATTTCGCTCATATTTTTTGACTTTTTCTACTGTTAAGACCATCCCCAAACAAGTTTGAGGGTGCCACCCTTGTTGAGGCCAGAATCAGCTGTATTTTTTGTTGAATTCATATTTTTCTGCCAACTACGAACTATGTGAGTTTACAATATATCAGTGATTTTACGAGTTGAAAAGACTCAAAAATCTATTTAAAATATAATAAGAGGGCCGGCGTTACTTGTTTTTGCCATGGTCCGGAACTTTGGCGGTTCGTTTCTTTTAAATTAGATGTTGCTGTCAGTCGAGGTGTGGTATAATAGTCTTATGGCTAAATATCCGATATTTCTGGAACTAAGCGGTCGCCGTGCGGTCGTGATTGGTGGCGGAGCGGTCGCTGTGCGCAAGGCTCAAGCACTGTTAGCTACGGGTGCGCGGCTGGTAGTGGTTGCTGAGCGGATTGATAATATGCTGATGGTTCTTTGCCGGAATAAAAAAGCTGAACTGATAAAGTCCAAATATTCAAAAGATTATCTTGCGGAGGCGGTGCTTGCCATAGCTGCAACAAACAACCATCAACTCAACAGGCGGATATATAAGGATTGCCAGGAATTGGAGGTTTTGTGTAATGTAGTTGATGAGCCGGAGCTTTGTGATTTTTTCGTGCCGGCTGTTGTTAAGCGCGGCGACTTGCAGATTGCCATAGGCACTGAAGGACATTACCCTGCTTATGCCGGTCATATAAGAAAGAAGCTGGAAAAGATTTTCACCGAAGAACATGGCCAATTTCTCGCTGAGCTGGAGGCGCTTCGAAAACGGATTATCAAAGACGTGGCGGAGCCGACCGAACGCAAAGCCCTGTTGGGGGAATTAGCCGATGATAAGTCGTTCGAATATTTTATTGAAAACGGGCCGGCTCAATGGCGAACCTTTGCTGAGGGGCTTATCAAAAAAGTTCCGCCCCTGCTTTCGCTGGGGTGACAAGCTTGGGCGGGAATGACGTAAAGAATATCAAATATCCACCGCAAGGTGTCCTGTGGAGAACAGGAAATATCGAAGTAAAATATTGAGATTGCCGCGTCCGCCTTTGGCGAACTCGCAATGACTTTTTCAATAGATTCCTCGGCTCCGCCCCCGTGCTTTCTTGCCTGCACCCCCTTGGCTGCTGTCGCAGACAGCAAAGGGGGTAACACAGGCACAGGTGCG
>CAZLIO010000256.1:0-2593 GCA_964559025.1 uncultured Pirellulales bacterium
TCCCGCAGGATTGTTGACTTGGTCCGGGTGACTGATCCGACGCGGCTGGTGAATAACGCCAGCGGCTGGGCAGACCGGAGAGCTGGTGACGTGCACGATATTCACAGGTATCCGGGCCCGGCTGCGCCGCCGACCGAAAAGGACCGTGCTGCAGTGCTCGGTGAGTTTGGCGGTCTGGGTCTGCCGGTCAAAGGACATACCTGGCAAGATAAAAAGAACTGGGGATACCGCAGTTATAAAACTCGTGAGGAGCTTACCGATGCGTACTTAGCCCTGCTCGAAAATTTACGTTCGCTGATTGGTGGAGGTCTGTGTGCCGGAGTATATACCCAGACGACCGACGTGGAGATCGAGGTCAACGGACTGATGACTTACGACAGGGCGATGATAAAGATGGATGTTGAAAAGGCCGGTGCGGCGAATCGGCGTTTGTATCTGCCGCCGCCTATTACTAAGACGATTGTCCCGACTTCGCAAAAACAGGGACAGGCCTGGCGATATACAACAAGCAAACCACGCATCGGCTGGCAGCGAACAGGTTTCTTGGATTCGGCCTGGCAGGAAGGCAAAGGCGGTTTCGGCACTGAAGGAACGCCCGGTGCTGTTGTCGGCACCGAGTGGAAGAACTCGCATATTTGGCTTCGCAGAACGTTTGAGCTGGAGAGTACAAAACTTAGCCGACCACAGCTTTTAATCCATCATGATGAGGACGCTGAGGTTTATATCAATGGCCAGCTCATCGCAAAGCTGGAGGGCTATACTTCCAGTTATGTTCGAGCCGGGCTTGACGAAAAGGCGCGAAAGGCATTGAGGGTCGGCTCGAATTGTTTAGCCGTTCACTGCACTCAGACCGAAGGCGGCCAATATATCGATGTCGGCCTGGTCGATGTGAAAGAACCATCGGCGGATTGATTCACTATTTTAGTTGAACAAAATATAGACTTTCGTTGCCGAGGAGTATTTCATTTTGGGAATAACAGTTAGGGATTTGACTATGCAGAAATGGAAACAGTTGTACAGTTGCTTGCTGATTTTATCGGTTTGTTCTATCGAAGCCAAAGTATGGGCTGTTCGGTCAGATGAAATTATTCTGAGCAATGAGCACTGGTCGGTCACAGTATTGCCGGGAACGTTGGAGATGAGCGCCGAGCTGACCGGAGGTGATAAAATCCTATTATCGAAAGGCCGGCCTGATTTAGGCCCGGTCAGTAATATAGTAAAGACCGGGAATCAGAGGCGATGGGTTCTGGAAACAAAAGGGATTAAGGTTAACGTTCGATTAGATCGGCGGGATTTGTCGATACAAATTTTTTCTGATAAGATCGGTGTGTTTACCTGGCCTGTTTTGCAGGAAACCGCAAATATTAGAGCGTTAATCTGGCCTCGCTGGGAAGGCTGCTATATTCCGCTGGATGAGGTGCGCTGGGAGAAGTATCTGGTGGAGCAAGGAGGATGGAACACATTGGAAGGTTTGAGCATGCCTTTTTGGGGTCTTGATTGCAACGACTTCTCGCTGACTTATATCATAACCAATCCTTATAATAACGTGATAGATTTCAGCAGGACCAAGGACAAGCTTGAAGCCCGGTTCTGGCATGAGTTCACATCTGTTCAATCGAAGAAAGAATATGGGTTCCTGATTCGTCTGGGGGACAACAACTCACCAGTGGAGCCAGCTAAGCAGTTTCGCCGCTGGCTAATCGAGCAGGGTAAGTTTGTCGGTATGAAGGAAAAAATCAAGGCGGTTCCCAAGGCGGCGCGTTTATTGGGGGCACCACATGTTTATCTTTGGGGAGGTGCGTTTCTGACCCGGCATGACATCCGTCCCAACAAGTGGAAATCATTCTGTCAGAAGCTTCTCGAACAAAGCAAGGCCGGGCAACCCTCGCCGGGCAAGCGAATCAAGCAGCTAATGGAGCCGGAACGCTGGGCAGAGGTGGTAGAAATTTGTAGCACCCAATGGCCGAGCAAATATATCAAGAGCCAGGTGACCAATGAGCTGTCCCGATTATTGGAAAGGCCGGACTTCTACGATGAAGCCTGCTGGCGAAATGTAGCTCTTCCTGAGGAGGCAGCCAAATTATTTAAGAAGGGACCAGACGAGCTTACGACCTCAGAGCTATGCCGAATGAACGGCCTGATTCTACGTGCCGGCTTTGGGGAGTTTATGCTTCCAGTTTCAGAGTGGGGCGATGGTGTTTCAATCAAGATGCTGAATCAGCTCAAGGAAAATGGTTTTGACCGGATGAGATTATGTGTGGACGGCTGGGAGGGTGTAGAAAAACGTCCACACGTTGCCGTGCAGTCGGATCGAATGGGGTATTTGTTCGGCACCTATGATTCGTATCACAGCATTCACGACCCTTCGATGCTCGGCACGGATAGTACCTGGACAACGGCACAGTTTGATAAGGAACTCTTTGAGAAGGGGCCGATTGTCCGCAAAGACGGAAAGAAACGAGGGGGATTTAAGGGGACCGGTTATAAGCTAAGTCCGATTGCCGCCAGAGCGTATGTGGAAAGACGTGTTAGAGAGAACATGAAGAATGTCCCTTACAATTATTATTTTGTTGATTGTGATGCTTACGGCGAG
>CAZLIO010000256.1:2603-5827 GCA_964559025.1 uncultured Pirellulales bacterium
ACCGGGCAAGCCAGGCGGATGATGTAAGAGCACGTTTAGATCGGCTGGCGTGGATTCGCGATACGTTCGGGGTGGTCATCGGCTCGGAGGGCGGCAGCTCATACGCCGCGGGAGTGATCCATGTGGCCGAAGGGATTTTCGGGCCTGTATTCGGGTGGGGAGATCCTGATTTGAAAGATAGAAATTCCGAATTTTATCTCGGGCAATATTATCCTCCTGATGGGCCGATGGTATTCGTCAAGCAAGTGCCGATGAAGGAGCAGTATCAATATTTTTACTACGACCCACGGTTTCGTTTACCGCTTTATGAAGTGGTTTTTCATGATTCGGTTGTGACTACTCACCAATGGGCGAACGGCAGTCTCAAATACAGCAATATGCTCGATACCGTGGCGTTGACGGAACTGCTGTACATGGTTCCGCCGTTGTATCATATGAATCTGGATGAATTTGACAGGCATCGTGATATAATGAAAAGGCATGATGATTTTTTTTCGCCACTGCACAGGGAATTGGGCTTTGCACAAATGACGGACTTCAACTGGCTGGGTTCCGATCGAATGTTGCAGCGTGTCGTTTTTGACGATCGAGTGGAATTAATTGCGAATTTCTCTAAGAAGTCTCACCGGTATCAGGAAGCTGATATTCCTGGGCGAAGTGTGCTGGCCAGATGGACAGAGAAGGGAAAGGCGAGGATACTGACTTTTACTCCAAATCTGAATGAGAGTGTGGAGAAATGAGCATGGGAACAAACAAGGTAAGGAGTTTGATTGTGAATCGACGTGAGTTTATGAAGTTTGCTATCGGCGGTGCAGCAGCGATGATGATGCCAAATTACGGCTGTTCGGTGGGGGAGAGTTCTAAAGCGATAACCAAACGGCCAAATATCATCCTTATTATGGCGGATGATTTAGGATACGGTGACGTTAGCTGCTACGGCAGTACAAAGATACAGACCCCAAATATCGATGCCTTGGCGAGAGGGGGGATGAAGTTTACGGATTATCATTCCAACTGTCCGGTGTGCAGTCCGACGCGGGCGGCGCTGCTGACGGGACGTTACCAGCAGCGCAGCGGTATCGAGGGCGTTATATATGCAAAAGGGCCAACCCGGCAAACCGGAATAGCATTGGAAGAAATAACCTTTGCCGAGGTTCTCAAAGAGTTCAGCTATGCGACGGGGATTTTCGGTAAGTGGCATTTAGGTTATAACGTGGAGTTCAATCCGGCAAAGCAGGGGTTCGACGAGTTTGTCGGCTATGTCAGCGGCAACGTGGATTATCACTCGCATCTCGACGGGGCCGGTTTCGAAGATTGGTGGAAAAATTGCGAGAAGGTCCCTGAAGAAGGTTACTGCACCGATTTGATAACCAGGCACGGGATAGAGTTTATAGAACGGCACAAGGATGAGCCGTTCTGTTTGTATCTGCCGCACGAGGCGCCGCATTATCCTTACCAGGGCCGAGATGACCCGCCGGAGCGTCTGAGCGGCGGCAGGAAAGGCAGGAAGGCCAAGGGCGATGAGATTCTCCGGGCGTATAAGGAAATGGTTGAGGTGATGGATGAGGGTATTGGGCGGATTGTCGAGACGGTCAGACGTTTAGGGCTGGAGCGCAAGACGTTTATCTTTTTCTGCTCCGACAACGGCGCTACCAAGAATGGTTCCAACGGTGTATTGTCCGGCTTTAAGGGCAGTTTGTGGGAGGGCGGTCATCGCGTTCCGGCTGTTGCTTACTGGCCGGGCAGGATAAAACCCGGTACAGTTACTGATGAAACGGTCCTTGGTATGGATTTGTTTGCTACGATGGTCTCAATCGCCGGTGCAAAGCTGCCGGCGGGTCTGAAGCTCGACGGCGTTGACATTTTGCCGGTGTTGACGGAGGGCGGGAAGATGCCGGAGCGGATGTTGTTCTGGCGTTACAGAAAAGAAAAGGCCGTTCGCAAAGGGCCATGGAAGCTTCTGGTACAGGGTGACAAGGTAAGGTTTTTTAATCTTGAGGAGGATATCGGTGAGAAAGAGAATCTTGCCGAAGCAAAGCCGGATATGGTCAAACAACTTGAAGATGAGCTGTCGGCCTGGGAGCGGGAGGTTTCGGCTGGAGTTGAGCTGAGGGCGTGAAAAGCTACTATGAGGTTGGGGACAGAATTTAGTGGAAGATATATTTAATACTGGAGGTATAGATTATGGAAAATAAATCAGTAAGTCGGCGTGAATTTATGAAGGGCTGTGCTGCGGGCGCATCGGTACTTGTCGGCTCAAGCTTGATTTCAAAGGGAGTATTCGCAGCCGGGAAGAAAAGACCTAATGTTGTTTTGATAGTAAGCGACGACCATGGGCTTGATGCTGTTGGCTGTTATGGTAATCCTGTTATAAAGACGCCGAGTCTGGACGGCCTTTCGGCTGAGGGAGTGCGTTTTACGAATGCCTTTTGTACGACGGCCAGCTGCAGCGCGAGCCGGTCAGTGATTTTGACGGGTATATACAATCACGCCAACGGCCAGTACGGACATCAGCACAGTTATCATCACTTTGTCTCCTTCCCGGACGTAAAGTCTCTGCCGGTGCAGCTGACCGAGGCCGGGTATCGAACGGGGCGGATAGGCAAGTATCACGTTGCGCCTGATGAGGTCTATAAGTTCGATGTAGCGCTTAAGGGGAACAGCCGAAGTCCTGTTGAAATGGCGAACAACTGCAGGGGGTTTGTCAGAGGTGATGATAGTCAACCATTCTTCGTGTATTTTTGCATGAGCGACCCGCACCGCGGGGGCGGTAAGGCGGAGGAGCTTCCGTCCAAACCGGACCGGTTCGGCAATCGTGCCAAAGGAGGCTATCCGGGCGTAAAAGAAGTCAAGTACGATCCCGATGATGTGATAGTGCCGGCGTTCTTGCCGGATTCGCCGGAATGCCGTGCCGAATTGGCGCAGTACTATCAGGCAGTTTCGCGCGTTGACCAGGGAGTTGGACGGCTGATAGGTGTTCTGAAAGAGGCGGGGAAATATGATAATACTGTGGTTATCTACATTTCAGATAATGGGGTTGCATTTCCGGGGGCCAAGACGACGCTGTATGAGCCGGGGATGAAATTGCCTTGCATTGTGCGAAGTCCATTACAGAAGAAAACGGGTATAACCTGCGATGCGCTGATTAACTATGCGGATTTGGCACCGACGATTATGGACTTTGCCGGTGCACTGTCTAATAAGAACACATTTCAGGGCCGGTC
>CAZLIO010000257.1:0-5826 GCA_964559025.1 uncultured Pirellulales bacterium
TTCAGGTGCCGTCAAACTGGGAACTGCAAGGCTTTGGCACATATAATTATGGGCACGATACGGAAAAGGGCAGTGAGCAGGGGAAATACCGATATCGTTTCGAGGTACCGAATGGGTGGGCAGACAAGGTTATCAAAATTGTCTTCGAGGGTGTTATGACCGATGCAGACGTGTGGATTAACGGTAAGAGTGCCGGGCCGAGGCATCAGGGAGGTTTTTATCGTTTTATGTATGATATCACCGAATTGGTCAAATTTGGCAGGATGAATCTGCTGGAAATTACGGTAAGCAAGGTCTCGGCAAACGCGAGTGTGGAGGCTGCGGAGAGGAAGGCGGACTATTGGGTTTTCGGAGGGATTTATCGGCCGGTGTATCTGGAGGCTTTTCCAAAGCAATTTATCAAACGAGCAGCGATTGACGCAAGGGCCGACGGGAGCATCACTGTAGATGTATACCTGGAGAACATCGCGACGGCAAATAAGGTTGCCGGAACAGTGGTAGGAGTTGGTGCAGGAGGACCGTTTAGCGCACAAGTAGTTAAGGGACAGAACAAGATAACTCTCAGCGGAAAGGTAACGGGTATAAAGCCTTGGAGTGCAGAGGCACCATATCTGTATGAATTGGAGCTTCAATTATCTGCAGGCGACAAAGTCATTCACAAGACCAAAGAACGGTTCGGATTTCGCACATTCGAACTTCGTCCGGGCAAAGGGCTGTTTCTAAACGGGCATAAGATTCGACTGAAAGGGGTGAACCGACATTCGTTCTGGCCTGATTCGGGGAGGTGCCTGAGCAGGAAGATAAGTTATGATGATGTGCGGCTGATAAAAGAGATGAATATGAATGCAGTGCGAATGTCGCATTATCCGCCGGATGTGCATTTTTTAGAGGTGTGTGACGAATTGGGCCTATATGTTCTGGACGAGCTGGGGGGGTGGCAGAGGCCTTCGTACGATACAGAAATTGGCAGGAAGCTGGTCAGGGAAATGGTTACAAGGGATGTGAGTCATCCATGTATTCTGTTCTGGGACAATGCAAACGAAGGGGGATGGAATCGAGAGCTGGACGTTGAGTTTGAGTTGTATGACCCACAAAAGCGGCGAGTGCTGCATCCGTGGGAGAATTTCAATGGTGTTGATACAGAACATTACCAGAGCTATGAGAACGTTAAGAGGAAGCTGCAAGGTTCGACTCTTTTTATGCCGACAGAATTTCTGCATGGTCTGTACGATGGAGGTCACGGGGCAGGGCTGAATGACTATTGGGATTTGATGCTCAAATCGCCTTTCGGAGCAGGAGGATTTCTGTGGGCATTGGTGGACGAGGGCGTGGTCAGGACAGACAAGAATGGTAAGATCGACACGGACGGCAATCATGCACCTGATGGGATACTCGGGCCTTACAGACAGAAGGAAAGCAGCTTCTATGCGATCAAAGAGATATGGTCTCCCATACATATCGATCTTGAGGAACTGCCAGAGAATTTTACGGGGCAGATACAGGTGGAAAACCGTTATGGTTTTACGAATCTGAATGAATGCAGATTCGAGTGGAAACTGGCAAGATTGCCGAAACCATTTACGGAGCAGAATAAGCATACTGTCCTTTATAGCGACACACTGGGAGCTTGCGATGTGGAAGCCGGCAGCAAAGGTGTGTTGAAGTTGAATCTGCCGGAGGACTGGCGCCAGGCAGGGGTGCTTTATGCAACTGCATTCGACCCAGCGGACAAGGAAGTCTGGACATGGTCATGGGGGATTCAAAAGGGGTGTGAATCCTGTCATCAATATATAAGAAGGGAAAGTAAAAAGAACTCTGAGGTCAGCTTTACGGAAGGTCAAGAGGAGCTTCTGGTCAAAGTGGATGGTCTGAAGCTTTCGTTCAGCAAAAAGACCGGCGAGCTGGCTAAGGTTGAGAAAGACGGCAGATCTATTTCGGTGGGAAAGGGGCCGCGGCCGATAGTTGGTGAGAACAAGCTTGCTGAGTTGAACCATTGGCGTCAGAAGGATGATATTTTCGTCGAGGCCAAATATGAGGGGAGCTTGGACTATGCAAAGTGGAAGATTTATCCGAGCGGTTGGGTGAGTTTAGATTATCAGTATGAGCTTGATGGGCAGTTTGACATGATGGGCATCACATTTGATTATCCTGAAAACAAAATGGTTAAGATGAAATGGGTGGGCACAGGGCCATATCGAGTATGGAAAAACAGAACAAAAGGGGGACGGCTGGATCTCTGGAGCAATGATTACAAAAATCATACGCCGGGTATGACGTGGAATTATCCGGAATTTCGGGGCTACTACCGGGACTGGCACTGGGCGACATTTGAGACCAAAGAAGGGGAAATTACACTGCTTAACGGAACAGAAGATGCTTTTCTTGGTGTCTACCGGCCGAAGGACGGTTCTGATCCAAGGAGTACAAGTATCAATGTGCCAAGGACAGGGATATCATTGTTGCACGGGATACCCGCTATTGGGACAAAGTTCAATAAAGCTCAAGACCTTGGCCCTGAGGGTCAGAAGAACGAGGCTTCCGGTAAATACAAAGGTTCGGTCTGTTTTTATTTCGAAGCTGGGCCATAACAAATGAGTAGAATGCCTAACGGTGGACTGAACGTCTGAGTAATCCATAGGTGTCCCTATCGAAAACTCCCTCCTTGTTTTTTACAAGGCTTTACATGCAATTGCAAACTCTGAAAGGACTACCTGAAATGATACTGTAATGCTTCAGTCGGAATTGGACCTTTCGCCATCGGGATACACATGGGATGCCGAACCCACCAAGGCGGAAGTGGCCGTACCAGGTGTTACCCAATTCGTCTGATCGCACGAGCCTGCTTGATGGAACTACATTGCAACAGAGCAAAAGACCCGCTCAGATGGAAAAGTGTAGGATCAGATCTCCCATCCCTTGCGAAAATGGCCGTGTATGAACGGCTCTACCTGGGGTGCATTGATTGCCTTCATGTTAGGCCCGTCCCAGTGGAGTGTGGTGCCGGTTCGCAAGGCGACTACCCCGAGCAGGACAATCTCAGTCAGGCGAGCGCCATATTCGAAATTCGAGCTGGCCGGTGGGCCACCTTTGCACGCGTTGATCCAATCGCGACGATGGCCCAGT
The DNA here is from genome assembly GCA_964559025.1 of uncultured Pirellulales bacterium. GTDB lineage: Bacteria > Planctomycetota > Phycisphaerae > Sedimentisphaerales > Anaerobacaceae > NIOZ-UU13. Next base: position 3,124 of record CAZLIO010000257.1, read on the forward strand.
GAGCGAGGAATTGTCGCCCGAGGTAGCTCATAATCCCGCATCTTTTTCTCGGGGATGATCCGCGGAGACCCACTCCATACGCCTGACAGAATGGCCCCCTGCTCTCCAATAAGCAGTGATCCACCCTCACGAGGCAGATTCCGTCTGAGTTCCAGGCAATCGGGCCTCGGCGGCCTAATTCCACCATCGTACCAATAAAGATCAACCGGCGGCTGAACTCCGCGTGCCGGGAACTTGTAGTGACACGTGGAGGCTATGGGAGTCGTTTCCTTGCTAAGCTGTGTTGAACTGGCCTCGATTAGAGTGGGGTGCTCCAAATTCAGGGCCCATACAGCGGTATCAAGTGTGTGACATCCGAAATTACCGAGCTTACCACCGCCGAAATCCCACCAGTAGTGCCAGATCAGGGGCGTATATGCTGGATGGTACGGCCGCTCTTTGGCAGGTCCCAGCCAGAGATCCCAATTCAAACCCTCCGGCACTGGAGGTGTCTCCTTTGGGCGTTCGGTAAACGTCGGTATACGATTCTCGCCGGCCCATGCGTACACTTTGCTTATCTTTCCAATGGCTCCGTCACGAACCCATTCCACGGCCCGCCGAATGTCATCCGAGGAATGGCCCTGATTGCCTAATTGCGTGGCAACCCCGGCCTCACGCGCCGCTTCGGCGATCCTGCGAGCCTCGTACACAGAATACGTAAGAGGTTTCTCGCAGTATACTCCCTTTCCCGCCCGGATCGCTGCCATGCTGGCAACAGCATGCACATGGTTCGGTGTGGCCACAACGACGGCGTCGATATCTTTTTCGGATCTCTCCAGCATCAAGCGAAAGTCGACATACACTTTACAGCCGTGATATGCCTCGGATCCTGTTTGTTGATAGTAGTCCTCGATTGCCTTCATCGCGGGACCGCGACCGCCATTGTGCCTATAATAGAGATTGCTGTTGTCCCAGAACTTTGCCACATCACAGATCGTCGTGATCTTTACATCACTGTGTGTCAGTAGTTTCTTGATATTGGTGATTCCCTGCCCCCCTGTACCAATGACCGCGACATTCAATTGGTCACTCGGTGATATGTGCCTGGGTCCGCCCAGTACATGTCTCGGAACAATACTGACCGCGGCTAATGTTGTCGATTCAGCGATGAACTGCCGGCGGCTAAGATTTCGTTCTTTACGCATCACTTGAACTCCTTATTAAAAGCCGGTTGCGAGTTTTCCGACACAGCCTCGAGCTATTCAATTATCTGGCACTGCGGGGATGATTGGTGCACTGACAGCAGGTAATTTTGGCGGTGCCACCTCTGAATTGTCCAGTAAATACCGAAACATCAGATAGTCGACCAGTTCATGATATGCATATCCTACCTGCGTCAGGCAATGCTCCGCATAGGCATTTAAAAAACGTTCGACCCCCCCGGCACCCTCTTTCCTTAGAACCTCTGAGGCTGTTCTTTCCACATACTTCTGTATCTTGAAAAATGCTGCTTCAGCAGGTCTAAGCACGTGTTGAATATCCTGCATCGCATCTTGGTATCTCAGGTTGTTAACCAGACTGAATACCAACCTAAAGTTCCACGGTACTTGGTTCCGGTTTATCCGGGTATAGTCCGGGGCCTGGTCCCATGCATCCGGCAGTTCTGTCACTCCGGCATAGATGGGAACAAAGCAGCTCGTGTAAGCCGGTCCGTAAGCGAACCACAGGCAGTTCCCAACCGTGTCCGGCAGCCAATCTCTGAGCTGTGCGACAAAAACGTATCCACTGGTAGGAGTACAAAGGGCACGCATTGGCTTGATATCCAACAGATCAAATAGTTCCGTTGGTCCCCAGGGACGTGCCAAAGGGCTCTTTTTGCCCTGGGGATTAAATGCCGGGTGTTCAGTAAGATCGAACTTGGTTCCCTCATAACCGTCTCGCATCACGGCCAGGAGTCTCTGGACGGTGAGTGGCTGGTCTGGTTTTACGGAAAATGGGTAACGATCCACCGTGGGATCGCCAGTTGCTTGTAGCCTCAGTGAAGGGGCAACCAGACTTAAAGCCCGCCATTCGCGCAAAGAGTTATAGGTGCTGCCCGGATCACCATAGACGTCGTGCCATACGAAGGGATCGCCTCTTTTCCAGATTCTGAGTTCTTCTGCCAGGGAGTGGATGTTGGGGGACGTCATGAACATGTCGCGATTTTCCAGGTCGACCTTGCCGATTCGACTGCGATTGGCACTGCAGCCAATCTCCCCATCTGGTATGCGCTGGGCACACCAGAGGCCACCCGGTTTACCGCTGTCAGCCGTCCATTTCTCACCCGGACCAAAGATCTCCATGAGCCAGACTTCTTTTTTGTCTGCTATCGGCAGGGCTACCCCGGCATGGGGAGCACGGTAGTACTGAAATCCGTATTGCTCTATCATAGCGCCGATTATTCTAATGGCTTGGCGTGCGGTTCGGGCCCGGCACAGAGCGTTGGCTATCAATGAGGTCGTCCAGTGGTTGCTGTTTGGACCGACAACACCGCGTTTACACGCCAGACCGGCGCGCATGGGTAAAAATTCTATAGCAATGCTAAGGCCGTGTTCATTCATGCCGCCTGTGGTCATATTCTCGACATTACCAGCCAGAATGATGCTGCGATAAGTCTCCTCTACCGGCAGATAGCCAACGAGGTCATAGCCCTTACGCAGATTGGACAGGTACTCCTGATGCGTC
>CAZLIO010000258.1:0-5825 GCA_964559025.1 uncultured Pirellulales bacterium
TTTTTCAGTGAGCATGTTTGGTGGCGGACATACCCGTTAGAGACATAGTCTAATCCACCGGACGACCCGATAAAAAAAGTTTCTAACAGGGTTGAGCTAAAAGCTCACTGAAGATATAATCGAGCCAATCATGGAAAAATCTTAAAAACGAATGGATGGCAAATGCAAAAAGACATAATAAGAGCAAGAGATACAAGACACAAGACCCGGGACTCAAGAGCCAAGACAAAAGGCACAAGACAAACACCCACTCTTATCTTCGAGGAGAAGACGTGGGTGGTCTTCGGTCTGGGGTTTTTAGTCTTCGGTCTGCTTTTGACCGGCTGTGCCGAAGAACAGCAATATGGAGCGGTCGAGCCCATCTGTGTGGAAAATGTCAACAAGCTTGAGGCGATGGAGATAGCCGAAGATATTTTAGCTAAAATGCACTTTACCATCGAGAAAGCTGATGCCGAGACAGCAACGGCGGGTATCGATACCCGCCGCTGGCGGGGCTTTATAAGAACCAGACCACTGGCGGGGGCGCAATTCTTCGAATTCTGGCGGAGCGATAATGCCGGTGCCGACAACTGGCTTGAAAGCAACCTGCACAGTATTAGAAGGGTTGTAGAATTGAACATGAGCGAACAGGATGAAGGGCCCCCGCAAAGCGGGAACCGATTATGCATCAATTGCGATGTGCAGAAATACAGAATATCGATGCCTGAGCACCAGGTCAGCAGCAGTTCACGCGCATACGAAATGTTTTCAGAAAGCAACCCCGCATTGCAGAATCTAAGACTTAACCCTGAGCAGAAAGCAGGTATGGCCTGGATAGATTTGGGCAAGGACAGGCAGCTTGCAGCAGAGATTTTGAAGCGAATTTCCTCGATGCTCGATATCGAGAATCGAGAATCGAGAATCGAGTGACGAGATTATGAGAGTACTGGTTTGCGGTGGAGCAGGATATATCGGCAGCAATATGACGGCGATGCTTAACGCCCCCCTGCTTTCTTGCGAAAGCAAGAAGGGGGGGTATGAGCCGGTGGTTTTTGACAATCTCAGTACGGGTCATAGGGCTGCGGTCGGGCACGCTGAATTCGTCGAAGGCGATTTAGCTGACTACAAACTGCTTGTCACGACGCTCAAGGAATATAATATCGAAGCGGTAATGCACTTTGCCGCTTTCATCGAAGTTGCCGAATCAGTCCAAGCGCCGCTTAAATACTATCGCAACAACCTTTGCAGTACGCTGAATCTGTTATCGGCGATGGAAGAAGCCGGCGTGGAGAAGTTTGTTTTCAGCAGCACCGCAGCAGTCTATGGGATTCCCAAACGGGCACCAATTACAGAAGAGGCGCCGACCGAACCAATTAATCCTTACGGCGAAACAAAGCTGGCAGCAGAAAGAATGTGTCACTACCAGAGCCAGGCAGGAAAACTGCGGTACGCATCGCTAAGATATTTCAATGCCTGTGGTGCGGGAAACAACGCCACCCTTGGTGAAGACCATAGGCCTGAATCACATCTAATTCCGCTGACCATTCTGACGGCGATGGGCAAACGCAGTGAAATTGGAATCTACGGGACCGATTACGAGACGCCGGACGGAACCTGTATTCGCGACTATATCCACATTGACGATTTGTGCAGAGCACACTTGCTGGCGCTGAACAAGCTGGACCAAAGCCGTGAGCTGGTCTATAACCTTGGCAATGGAAAAGGCTTTTCGGTCAAAGAGGTAATTGAAACAGTCAAGCGCATCAGCGGTAAAGATTTTAAGGTTGTAGCTCTGGACCGTCGGCCTGGCGATGCGCCGATATTAACATCCGATGCCACAAAGGCCAGGGACGAATTAGGGTGGAAAATCGAAAAGCCTGAGCTGGAAGAAATGGTCTCCAGTGCCTGGCAATGGCATAACGAATGCCCCGACGGCTATCCGGATTAACTAAAAAAATGTAGTGAGCTAAAGTGCCTAAAGTGAGCTAAAGTTGCCCAATTGTAGAAGCTTGTTTGTCGGTGTCGAAGCTGGTATCGTGGCTGGAAGCTCGACGTTAGATGCTCGAAGAAAAGCGAGTTTGGGTTCCCGCAAGGCGTGGTCCCTTCAAGCTTCTATGACAAGCATCGATACGAGCCCCGACCCGTCTTCGACGGGCGTGACGAGCATCGACAACCTTAAACGATGGCCATGAACATTTTAGGCACTTTAGGCACTCCAAACTTTAGGCACTGTAGAATTCAGAGGAATGAGAAATGAGTGAAATGTTTGTCGGCATTGATTTAGGCGGAACGAATATCAAGATTGGCTTATTTGATTCCGAGCTAAAGCTTATCAGCAAGACATCCGTGGCCACCAAAGTGGATATGGGGCCGGAAGTTGTCATTGACAAGATGGCACAGACCGCCAAGAAACTTCTTGCCGAGGCCGGTCTTTCTACGCAGGACGTGGTCGCGGTCGGGATAGGAACACCGGGGCCGGCCAAATACAGCGAGGGCATAATAATAAAGTCCACCAATATGCCGACATTCAAAAACGTACCCATCTGCCGAATGCTCAATGAAAGGCTCGGGGTACCGATTGTCTTTGATAACGATGCAAATGTTGCCTGCTGGGGCGAATATGCCGTCGGGGCCGGTAAGGGTGTTAAAGATATGGTATTTTTCACACTCGGCACAGGAATAGGCGGCGGGATTATCAGTAACGGTGAGCTGGTGCACGGATGCGATGAGAATGGAGCGGAGCTGGGACACATGATAATATATCCGGACGGCAGAAAATGCAACTGCGGCCAAAGAGGTTGTGTGGAGGCGTATGCATCGGCCGACTCGACGGCAAGGAGAGCTACGGAGGCGGTCGAGGCCGGGGCAGAATCCAGTCTTAAAAAAGTGCTTGAAGAAAAGGGCGAAATAACCAGCAAGGACATTTACGAACATTTAGTCGCTGGTGACAAGTTGGCCAAAGAGATAACCGACGGGACGGCCAAAGCACTTGCGATTACCTGCATAAATATGCTGCATACAACCGAGCCGAAGCGAATAGTTTTTGCCGGTGGAATGATAGCTGCCGGTGATGTATTGCTGAACCGTATAAAGGATTTCTTTAACGAGCATATCTGGACATTGAAAAAAGAGCTGGTCGAGATATGCTTTGCAACTCTGGGAGAAGACGCCGGTATAATCGGCGCCGCTGCACTTGCCCTGCACACAAAACAACAGGGCAAGCTCTTTTAACAGGATTTGCAATCGTTCACGCATAACAAACAGTTAATTTGTCCTGAAAGTAAAAATGTTTTACAAGTAACTCTTAAGGCAGTAGAATGCTATCAGCGAACAGGGTACCATCTTTGTTTACTGAGAGTCGTGAATATGGCAGCAGAAAACATTCTCATAATAATTAAAGGCTTGAAAAACCAGGTAAGGCGAAACTACAAGGCGGAGATTAAAGCTATTTTCGGCTCGTATGTCCGTGGCGAGCAAACCAGTCAAAGCGATATTGATGTTTTGGTTGAATTCCATCACAGCGCCGATCTTTTTGATTTTGTAGGCCTTTCGCAATTTCTTGAGGAACGCTTAAGTCGTAAAGTGGATGTAGTTCCTTTAAGCTCGCTCCGAGAAGAAGTAAAGCCCTACGTCCTCAGGGAGGCCGTTTATCTATGAGGGACCATTTTGGCAGACCATAAAGAACAGAATCCCTGAAATCAAACCTGTGATACGTCAAATCCTTCAGGACCTTACGAAATAAACGAACAGTTCAAGACCGACCGTGTGGGGTTTCCATTTGTTTCTGCGCGATATTTTTGGAGGTGTTTTGCTTTGAGACAATCGGCTGTTTGTCCCTGGTAAGCTTATAAGTATCATTGGCAATGGCGGCTTGTTCGTTTGTGGGGATGACAAAAATTTTGACCTTACTGTCTTTGGTATTGATTTCAGCTTCTTTTGCGATTGCGGTCTGGTTCGCTGCGTAGTCAAGCTTCACTCCTATTTGAGTAACGGCGTTACATATTTTCTCGCGCATAAAGACAGAATTTTCCCCTATTCCACCGGTGAAAACAACAGCATCGACAGTGTCCAGAACGGCGGCATAGGCGCCGATGTATTTTTTAATACGGTAGCAAAAAACATCGATAGCAAGTTTTGCCCGGGCATTACCTTTTCTTGCGAACTCTTCGAGGTTTCTCATATCATTCGAGATACCCGATAATCCGAGCAGACCGCTTTGCTTGTTGCAAAGGGTTTTCAGCGCCTTTGCATCGTAGCCTTTATCAGCAAGGTAAAAGAGGATAGCCGGGTCAAGGTCACCTGAGCGTGTTCCCATCGGCACGCCTTCCAAAGGCGTAAGTCCCATAGAGGTGTCAATTGACCTGCCCTGTTTTACGGCGGTAACGGAGCAGCCGTTTCCAAGATGGCAGGTAATGGCGTTGATATCGTATTTTCCTTTGCCCATCAGGGCAGCGGCACGGCGGGCAACATATCTGTGAGAGATTCCGTGAAAGCCGTACCTGCGGATGCCGTACTTTTCATAAAGCTCGTACGGCAGGGCATACATATAGGCAACTTTCGGGATGGTGGCGTGAAATGCGGTATCGAAGCAGGCGACCTGTTTTGCGTTGGGGAGATTGTGCTGTGCGGCCAGGATACCCGCAAGATTCGGCGGATTGTGCAGAGGTGCGAGGTCCGCAAACTTTTCGATTGAGGCAATTACCTTTTCGTCAATGATTACAGAGCCGGTGAACTCTTCGCCTCCGTGAACGACCCTGTGGCCGACGGCACCAATCTCAGAGAACTGCTGCAAAACTCCCACTTCTTTGTCGGCGAGCGTTTCCAAAATAAGCTCCATCGCCTTTCCGACGTCTTCGGCCTTTGTCGGTATTGTATAGGTTTTGCCGTGAAAAAAGTGAGAAAGTCCGGAGGTTTCCTCTCCGATTCTTTCGACGATCCCATGGGCGAGAACTTCCGCCTGGGGCATCTGGTACAGGTAATACTTGACCGAGGAACTACCTGCATTTATGACGAGTACTTTCATTATTCGTGTTCTCCAACAACTGGCCCAAAGTCAGTATTACTGTTGCAACGATGTCATCAACGGTCGCACCTCTTGAGAGGTCCGTTATGGGTTTTGCAAATCCCTGCAGGAATGGGCCGATGGCTTGGGCGTCAGCCATATACTGTGTTAGCTTGTAAGCAATATTTCCTGAGTTGAGGTCGGGAAATATGATAACATTTGCCTTTCCTGCAACGGCACTTTCATCCTTAACTTTTTTGGCGGCCACTCTTGGAACAATAGCGGTATCGGCCTGGAATTCGCCGTCGATAGCCAAGCCGGGCTGCCGGGCGCGGGCTATTTTGAGAGCTTCCCTGACTTTGTTCACAATTGGGCCGGAAGCACTTCCACGGGTGGAAAATGACAGCAGAGCTACGCGAGGCTCTTGTCCCAAGATTTTCCTTGCGCTGACTGCAGAAGCCAAAGCTATGTCTGCTAATTGCTCGGCCGTTGGGTCAATATTAACGGCGCAGTCGGCGAAAATGAAGGTCTTGTCTTTTTCTCCGAGGAAGCTGGGAATAACCATAAGAAAGTAGCTGGAAGGAGTTTTGATTCCCGGAATCAGACCTACGGTCAAGACACCAGCCTGAATTAGGATTGTGGTTGCACTGGCAACGCCACCAACGGCGGTATCGGCATCGTTGCAAGCTACCATCATGCCTGCATAGAACAACGGCTTGACGACGATGTGTCTTGCTACGGCTGGAGAAATGCCCTCTCTTTGGAGGCTGTATTTTTCCGCATAAGAGTCGAGCTTATCGCTCTGCTTGGGATTTATGGTTTTGATACCGTCGAGATTAACGCC
>CAZLIO010000259.1:0-4372 GCA_964559025.1 uncultured Pirellulales bacterium
ATGCCTAAAATCATATAGTTTAGTTTTGCTGATTTCCTTTGATTATGATTCAAAATTGCGGTTTTTCGAATTATTGAAAAGTTGTTTCAAGAGCTCATCACAAGCTAAAATCGATGATTTTGGCTCAATATCAGGCTTTTGTTATTGACCATTTTTAAATTGATACCTGCTGAAATATATTGTAACATTTTGTTTTTAAAGAGCTTATATTAACCACTAAAACGGTTAACGGGACAGTAGTGATTCTGGGTGGATATTTGTGTCACTGAAATCCGGTCTTCGGAGACTTGAAATATCACCCCGGCGTAACTTTTCAATATCCCTTGCTACGATCTCCGCAATAATTCGCCCCTGTTCTGATAACGTCAGCGGCGGCTGCTTAATCCCGCCCGTCTTTTGACGGGCTGGGTTAATAGTATAGCCGATTGACTCAGCTTCCCGCTCCCGGGCGGGAGGTTCACCCCGCCCATCCGATGGGCGGGATTCAGTTTTTTTGCCCGCAGTCCCGTCTTGCGCCCGCACTCGCGTACCCCCCTTGTCTGCTGCCTGCACCCGTTGGGTAGCCGCAGGCACGGGTGTCGAAGACAGCAAAGGGGGCGCGAGCGACGGGAGTCGCCGGGGCTTGCCGGGGGCCTTTCTTCTTATCGCCGTGATTTTTCGCTGCTCGGCCAAAATCTGTTCGGCTAAGTCAAATTTCGGTATTTCACCCCTCCCATCGGATGGGCGGGGTTCACTCGCCTCCTGGATATCCTCTGCACGCAGGACATCGGTATCATCTTGTTTATTAGTATCGGTCTCGCTCACCGCTACAACCTCTTCAATTGTACTGCCTTAAGGTCGATTGCCTTCTCTCCGGGAATTTCGAGGGCCTTGACACAAAGGATTGTTCGCCCCCTGTCCAGTTTAACATTGCCGAGCCTCAGCGGTGCCCAGATTTTTTCAAAGACTTCACCGCGAGGGACACGGTCGGGACTTGGGATAGGTTCGGGGTTATGCGCTCTGCTTACCACGCCCTCTAAACTCTCCCCGCCGATTTCCACACGCACCTTTACATCAACGTTGTCCTTCGCACAGACATACATCAACGTTACCTCAAAACGGCCTGCTTCGACCACCTCGACCGGCCACCACGGGTACGCCTCGGTGCTGGTCCAGTTTGTAACATAATCGTTGGCCCAGCCGGAACGGCCCAGATAACTAATCCCCTCCTTTGAAGGTGGTTCCAAAAAGGCCTCGTGTCCCGGCAGCGTGACCACCGGCCAATGTGGATAACCTACGGGTATGGGCAGAGGGTCAAAGCCAGCTTTTGTTACATCTCCAGCCATCGCTTCGTAAGCAGCACTGAGCTTCTCGGTGACTTTCGGGCATTTCTTAGCGACGTTTTCCTTCTGTCCCGGGTCATCGGCCATATCATAAAGCTCCCAGCGATTACCGGCCTTGCTCCGTCCCAAAACGGCCCGCCATCGCTGTGTACGGACCGAGCCTGGAATCTGACCAGTCAGGCCTCCCGGCGTTCTAAATGTAAATATCATACGGTCAGGCCAGCTCGCAGTTTGGCCTTTGAGCAGCGGTACGAGGCTCAGACCATCCTGCGGCAGCGTTTTAGGCATAGGCACGCCGCACATCTCGATGATTGTGGCAAACAGGTCGATGTGGGCGGCAATCTGACTAACGCTGGTGCCTGGGGTGATATATCCGGGCCAGCGGACAAACAACGGAACACGAATTCCACCCTCATGCGTACTTCCCTTGCGGCCTTTCATATCACCATTGTACCGGTCGGTGTTGGGCCCATTGTCCGTGAGGAATAGAACTATTGTATTATCGCTCAGCTCCAGCTGGTCAAGGCGCTTCAGGATACGACCGAGATTGTCGTCGATATTTTCGCACATACCATAGACACAGGCGGTTTTATCATCAAGTCCGCGGGCCTTGTACTTATCAAAGTATTCGTCGGGCACCTGGAACGGCGAGTGCGGGGCGTTGTAGGGAACATAGCAGAAAAAGGGCCGGTTCCTGTTCTTTTCAATGAACCGCAGCGCCGCATCGGTAAAGACATCGGTAATGTAGCCCTTGGTTTTGATTAGCTGACCGTTTTGGTCGAGGGTGGTATCGAAGTAGTTGTTCCAGTGTCCGCAGCAGAATCCTAAGAATTCATCGAAGCCCTGTCCATTCGGATGGTAGGGGTAATGGGCGCCGTTATGCCATTTGCCGAAGCAGCCGGTAGCGTAGCCTGCCTGCCTAAGCACCTCGGCGATTGTAACTTCTTCGCTGCGCATATTCTCGTAGCCGCGAGTCACGCCGTGGGTGCCCGTGCGCAGATGGTAGCGACCGGTCAGCAGGCTGGCACGGGTCGGGGCGCAGACGGGACTGACAAAAAACCGGTCAAACCGAACTCCATCAGCAGCGAGCTTGTCCATAACCGGTGTGTCGATCTTGTCGTTGCCGTGCGAATGCACGTCACCCCAGCCCTGGTCATCGGTCATAATGAGAATGACGTTTGGGTGTTTTCTATCGGCCACTGTTATTTTGTTTATACCGGAACAGCCGGGCAATACCGACAACGCTTCGACTGAGACTGCTAAAGAACCGACTGTTCTCAAAAATTCTCTTCTTGTTTGCCTGCTCATAATCTCTCCTGAAACTCCTATTATAAACGTTTCACATAGACGTAATAAGCACCGCGAGAATTGCCCCGGTTATCCGTAAACCACGTTTGCAGGCGTGTCTTGCCGGCTTTGAGCCGTACCTCGAACGTTACAGCGTGCGCTTCTCTGGGAACGGGCATAGTCATATCCGCATCTGCAATCTTGAGTCGGGCCTCGGTGGCCGTAATGGCCTTGCCGCCGGGAATAGCTTCATTGATGGGCGCATCCAATTCCTTCGGCCAGCGCCGAAGCTCAAATTGATACCTGCCATCGCGGGCAACTTCCACCGCCCAGAAACCGTTGGCCTCCATCCCGCTGCGGACGGCGCCCTGGTTCCACGGCACTTTCGGAGTATGCCAATCGTGGGACATCAACCATGTGGGATTCTGTTTGTCCGAGCCGAGGATAGTTTCGCAATACTCATCGAAACGCTGAGAAACATCCGCCCACCAGTCTTCATAAGCCTTGCGCAGTTTCTCGACGACCTGCGGTTGCCCGTCGGCGATGTCATTCTTTTGGCCCGGGTCGGCCTTTATATCATAAAGCTCCTGGCCGTTTACCAGCCGCCAGCGGTCGGTCATAACCGCGCTTTTACGCCACTTTTCCGGATGTTCAATTCGTTGAGAGTCGGTAATAAGCGTACGGTCAGGCCAGTTTATCTCCTGACCCTTCAAAAGCTGAACAAGACTATCGCCATCGAACTTCACTCCGCGGGGCTCTTTAAGCCCGCACATCTCGATAAGTGTCGGCAACAGGTCAATGTGGGCGGTGAGCCGGTCGATGTCACTACCGCCCGTCAGACCGCCGCCAGGCCAGCGGATAAAACACGGTACTCGATGACCACCCTCGTACTCTGAACCTTTCTTGCCCCGCATCCCCCCACTGTAGCTGCCCGATGTTCCGTTGTCGGTCATAAAAATCAGAATGGTGTCGTCTTCCAGACCTAATTGCTTAAGGCGGTGCATAAGCCGGCCCATATTCTCGTCGATGTTCGTAATCATACCATAAAAATTGGCCTGCCTGCTTTCCACGCCTTTGTCCCTGTATGGCTTGCTGTATTTATCAGCGACATTGTAAGGCCCGTGTGCCGCGTTTGTCGGTATGTAGCAGAAGAAAGGCCGATGCCTATTGGCCTCGATGAATTTCATCGCCCCATCAAACCATATATCGGTACAGTAGCCCTCAAATTTTTTCGGCCTGCCGTTGTGGAAATACGTGTCATCAAAGTAATCATTGCCCCAGTAGTCGGGTCCCTGCCCGACTCCACCTCCGCCATGGATCAACACTTCGTCGAATCCCCTGTCCTGCGGCCGGAACGGGTAGTTGTCGCCTAAATGCCATTTGCCGAAGATAGCCGTGCGATAGCCGCCCGCTGAGAAGACATCGGCTGCCGTTACTTCATCTTTACGCAGGAGCGACCGGCCCATAATCGTATGCCACACACCCGTTCGATTACAGTAGTGTCCCGTCATCAGCGCCGCACGGGTGGGCGAACAGGTAGGACCAACGTGGAAGCTCGTCAGCCGGATGCTTTGCGTATATAGCCTGTCCAGATTGGGCGTTTGAATAACCGGGTTGCCGTGACAGCCCAGGTCACCGTAGCCCTGGTCGTCGGTCATTACTAAAACCACGTTCGGACGTCTTCTTTGGGCTGCTGTTATCTGGTTTATACCGTCACAGCCCGGCAATATCGACAGCGTTCCGGTTGAAGCCGCTGCAAAACC
>CAZLIO010000259.1:4382-5799 GCA_964559025.1 uncultured Pirellulales bacterium
ACCAATTGTCTTAAGAAAACTCCGGCGATTTAGCCGGACCTCTGTTTCCCGGCGTCGTTCCGGAAACCGTATTTTTGTTTGCTTACCCATACCTTTCTCTCCTTGCTCAATCCCCACAGAATGGGGCACAAATCACAAATCAGAATCTGTTCTCTGTCTTCTGTTCTCTGTCTTCAGTCCTCTGTCCTGTGCCGGTCCAAGAGAAAGCTGCGTAAATTCGCCCGGATTAAACTGCTCTATCAGCACATTAACATCGTCAACAGTAACAGCCTTAATCGCACTGATGTCGTCCTGGACAGTACGATACTTCTCGAGATATATCCAGTTAAAACCCAGGTCAACCAGCCGACCCATCGGCAGCTCATTCTTAATAACCAAGGCGCTTAATACCTTGTTTTTTGCCTTTCTTAATTCATCTTCGGTTATGCCGTTTTTGGACAGACTTTGGAAAATATCACTGACGGTATCAAGTACTTTCGTGACATTATCAGTGCTGCAGCTGATATAACTGTAAAATGCCCCTGTGCCGTCCATTGCCCCAAATTGCATTGTTGCCGCGTCCGCTAATGCCTTGTCAACCAGCTCCCAGAAGAATCGTGACCCGACATTGTCGCCGACGATAATACCCAAAAGTGAAGCGGCAAACCTCCTCGGGTCCTGAGCTGACAGGCCGGCACTCATCAGACATATATGCTCGCGAGCCAGGTTTGATTTTTCGACCCTCTTTTTCTTTTTGCTGCCGCCATAGTGTTCCAGTTTTCTTCCAACAGCTTGTTTCTGCCACCTGCTGCAGGAATTTGCGGCAATCGAACAAATTTGGTCCCAGTCAAAATTTCCGGCACAGGCTAACACCATATTGTTCGGTGCATATCGCCGGGCGAAATAGTCCCGCATCTGCTCAGCCGTCAAATTATCTATACTTGCCTCACTGCCCAGAACACTATTGCCGCAGGGATGACCATCGAAATGCAGAGTTCTGCACTGGTCCATAACGTCAAAGCTCGGCATGTCCTTATACATTGCAATTTCTTCTTTGATTACATTTTTTTCAATACTGAAATCATCATCCCGCAGCGCCGGCCTCATCAGCTCTATCCACAGCCCTGTAACCTCGAGCAAATATTCCGGAAGAACGGCGGCATAAAAGACCGTATTTTCCTCACTGGTAAAGGCGTTGAATTGCGCCCCTGTCCTGTCGAATGCCTCATTAACTTCGAGAGCACTTAGCTTTTCAGTGCCCTTAAACAGCATGTGTTCGAGGAAATGTGATACCCCGTTTATCTGTTCGCTCTCGTCACGGGAGCCGGTCTTGACGAAAAAACCCACCGCAGCCGATTTGGCGGAATTGTTGACCTCGCCAAACACGTCCAGGCCGTTTGACAATGTCTTTGTCTAAAATTCCATTATTAATTATTCT
>CAZLIO010000260.1:0-5792 GCA_964559025.1 uncultured Pirellulales bacterium
GGCGGTCGTTGGAGCGGTCTCTGTTCCATTCGTCGGTGGGGGCGAAAAGTTCCTGTCCTCGCCCGAGGTGTTCTTTTACAACATCGAGATTCAGCTCGATGCCCAGCCCGGGCCCTTCCGGAACACGGGTGAAACCATCGGCGTGGAGCGGCTTGTCGATTCCAGTCACGAGGTCTTCCCACCAGTCGACGTCCACCGAATGGTGCTCCAGAGCAACAAAGTTCTCAGTGGCCGCGGCACAATGTACATTGGCCATGAAAGATATCGGCGTGCCTGCAAAGTGCATGGCCATTGCGATACCGTGCTGCTCTGCGTAGTCACCGATCTTCTTGGTTTCCAGAATCCCGCCGGCTGTGGCCAGGTCGGGATGCACCATATCGACGGCACGCTCGTCGATAAGCGGTTTGAAACCATCGAGCAGGTAGATGTCCTCGCCCGTAAGCAGCGGCACATCGATAGCGTTCTTTATCTCTTTCAGCATATCGGTATATTCCCACGGCACCATGTCCTCCAGCCACGCGAGCTGGTAGGGCTGCAGGGCCTTGCCCAGTTTGATGCAGCTATTAACGCTGATATGGCCGAAGTGGTCCGAGGCGAGCGGGACTTCCCAGCCAACCGCTTCGCGGGCCTCGGCAAAACGCTCGGCCATAAGAGCAGCGCCTTTGTCCGACAATTGAATACTCGTAAAAGGATGTTTGCCTCTCCAGTTAGTTCCTCTCGTTGGATAGGTCAGCGCTCCAGGGACCCTAAATAGCCTCCTTATGCCACAATCCATTTTCAGGAAAGTGAATCCCTGGTCGAGTCTTTTCTTGAGGCCGCTAACGTTGCCGTCGGGCGTGTCGGCATACAGACGGACCCGGTCACGGTATTGGCCGCCAAGCATCTGATAGACAGGGACACCATATGCCTTGCCCGCCAGGTCCCACAAGGCCATCTCCACACCCGAGACACCGCCTCCCTGGCGGCCGTGATGTCCAAACTGTTTGATGCGTTTGAATATCCGCTCTACGTTGCAGGGATTCTGACGCAGAAGCCTGCTCTTGAGCATGAGGGCATAGCGCTCGCTGGCGCCGTCGCGGACTTCCCCGTAACCGGAGATGTCCTGATTGGTGTCAATACGAATCAGGGGGCAGCTGAAAGGTGCTTTGGTGACCACTGCTATGCGCAGGTCTGTAATTCTCAATTGCGAGGGGCTGGAGCTGCGTTTTACATTCTGCGTCGCATAGGCTACCTGCTCTTCGATAGGAGCACCAACCATGCCCGCAAGGCTCAGACCCGCAATGCTCGCACCGGCACCTTTGAGCAAAGAACGCCTCGAGCACGCTGTCTGCTCCTGCAACTCTTTTGTCAGACTCTTCATAGTCTCTCTCCTTGTCGTGAATTATCTACAGTCTCACGAGACACACGTAGATAACAATATTTTAGTTACCAGTTCCTTGTTTTTGGATTCAGGATTCCTTCGATTACATCCCTTGGCACAGGCAGCTCGTCAATGTTACTTTTGAGCCAGCTGCGGAAGTCATTTTGAATCTCCGGCGTCCATTTGCTGTCGATCTGTCCGGGTGTGTATTTGCCTTCCTTCAGGCGCTGGTGCCCGAACATATCCCGCAGCATCATGGCCTCGGATTCGGCGACGACTTTTTCGGCCAGATGGGCGGGGATAAACACGATACCTTCGCGCTTGGCCAGCACAACGTCACCGGGGCACGTCACGGCTCTGCCGATACGGATTGGGACATTGATACTTGTCATCATCACTTCACGAAGGTAGCTTGGGTCGGCACCCTTGTGCCAAGCGTTGAATCCTTTAATCGCTTCAAGGCCTTCCAGGTCACGGACACCCCCATCAAATATAACACCGTTGCCGGAGTTGGCATAGATGGCGTTACCCAGGTTGTCGCCGATGAGGGTCCCGTCGAAAACCTTGCCGAAGCAGTCTGCGACATATACATCGCCTTTTTGCAGCATGTCAATCGGCCATGAATTTGAGCTGCCGATCCGGCCTTCGGCACGTCCCTGACTCATAATCGCTCGATTGAAATCGGGGTGAGCGGGCATGTATTGAGCAGTCAGCACACGGCCGACAATGGCCTTATCAGGATACATGATTACCCAGCCGGCGGCATTCTCGTAACAGTTGCGGTAGCCGGCACCCCTGACAATACTCCAGGCCATTGTGACCGAGACGTTTTTCATTCTCTCCAGAATGTCATCCGGGACATATGGCCGACCGTCTTCCATCCGCTTGCCGGTCCAGGCCGGCGTGCAGCGCAATACCGATTCCCGGCCGGATACCACGGGCGGTTCAACGCCCTGGTCCTCCGCCTGTATGCGTATATTACGCCAACGCACCTGGTAGGCGGTGTCATCTTTTCCTACACCGTGGACTTGCAGACCAATGATACCGCGGCTTGTCATACTGTCCCTCAAATCGACACAAGGGACATCGTTGATCCACGTCCTTATCCTGTCGCCATTGCACTCTATGCGGAACTTGTTCCATTGACCGTCTTTGAACGCCTTGCCGGCAGCCGGGTCGGACGTTGTGCTCGCGAGCATGAAAGCGCGGCGAGCCTCGTCGTAAATGCTTCCGGAGGAGCCTCCCTTCCCGGTCGCAATTTCCACCTGATAGCCGTAGACACGGTCCGGCGGTATCTTTAGACTTCGGGGCTTTCCGTCACGTCCACTGAATACGAACAGCATCTGCTCTTTGGCAATCTTGCTGCGTATTTGCACGCCGGAGTTCAGCCTGGGATCCAGGCGGACTTCGAACTCTAATATGAAATCAGCATATTCCCGGTCCGTGCAGAGGAATGTGTTGGGACTGCCCTTGACTGTCGTGCCGACAATGGCACCGTCCTCAATATGGTATTTAGCAAAACCGCTATGGACCGACCATCCGTTCAGGGTCTTGCCATCGAATAGAGATGTCCATTCGTCCTTCTGTCGCTCCCTGGCGAAGCTGAAGCTTGCCAAAACAATCAGCAAGGCAATCAACCAGTGAATCCTACTGTAGTTCATAATATCCTCCTTTCGTTAATTAAGATGTTAGGCGATTTGCCAAAATTATATCACACTCAAGAAATATGACAAGCGGGAATCCACAGGAATCCTTACGGAGCAAAAACTCTATTTCCCTCCTGCCGAGACGTGTCTCTGGCACGGCTGGCAGTATCTATGGCTGGCTGCGTGGTTCTATACCGAGCAGGTGACGCACGAAGAAGTCCATACGCCGTCGGCTCGCATAGGGAGTTTCACCTACGCCGTGGCCACGGCCTGGAACAACCAGCAGGTCGAAATCTTTATCTGCTTTGATTAGCGCATCCACAACCTGCATGGTTGATGCCGGATCAACATTCTTGTCGAGCTCACCGACGGTGAGTAGAAGCTTGCCCTGCAGTTTATGAGCTTGTGTCACATTCGATTGTTCTTCGTAATGCGGCCCAACAGGCCAACCCATCCACAGCTCGTTCCACCAAATCTTGTCCATTCGGTTATCGTGACACCCACAGTCGGCGACCGCGACTTTATAGAAATCGCCGTGAGCCAAAAGAGCACGAAGGGCGCTCTGCCCACCGGCTGAACCACCATAGATTCCAGCTCGTGTAAGGTCCATGCAGGGATACTTGGCCGCGGCTGCCTTCATCCAGAGAATACGGTCGCCAAAGCCCGAGTCTCCAAGGTTCTTCCAGCAAACATCGTGAAATGCCTTCGAGCGGTGTGAAGTGCCCATACCGTCAATTTGAACAACAATGAAACCGAGTTCGGCAATAGCGTACTGGCGAACCTGCAGTCCAAAGGACTTTGGCACAAAGGCCCCATGCGGACCGGCATAAATCTGTTCGATGACTGGGTATTTGTTATTCGGGTCAAAATTGCCTGGACGTATGATGATACCGTAAATATCTGTATTACCATCTCGCCCCTTTGCGACGAAACGCTCCGGCGGATGCCAGCCCGTTTCCAGCAGCGCATCCCAGTCGGCACGTTCTAATTCGCAGATGAGGCTGCCGTCTTTAGAATTGCGCAGCTCGGTTATTGGGGGCTGCTCAACTCGGGACCACTGGTCGAAAAAGAACCGGCGGTCCGGTGAAAACTTGATTTCGTGCGTACCATCTCCCTCGGTCAGCACGATGAGACCTGAGCCATCGAAGTTTACTCGACATAAATGTATGTAGTAAGGGTCCTGTCCCGGTCGGATGCCGCCTGCTTGAAACCAGATTTGCCTTTTGGCCTCGTCTACGCGCTCAATGCGGCGCACGACCCACTCGCCTTTGGTAATCTGGTTTTTCACGAGGCCCGTTTCGGCGTCATAAAGATAAAGGTGATTCCAGCCATCGCGTTCCGACATCCAGATAATTTCGTTGGCCTCGTCGAGGTAATGACAGAAGTACTTGCGTGCATAATCGATGAAGGTCTCGTTCTGCTCATTGATAATAATTCGTGCCTCGCCCGTCGTTGTATTCACGCTTACTATCCGGAGCACCTGGTGTCCTCGCTGGTTGTAGAGGAAAGTAAATCGGCCTGAATCCGGCGCCCAATGAACTCCTGAGATACTCCACGGATTGGGGCAAAGCTCGTTAGAAATGGGAATGTGACGTCCCCCGACCACGTTGAACAATTGCGGTTTGGCGATATCGATGCGGTCGCCCGGCTTGGTATAAGAAAGTGTATGGAGCTTCGGCTGCAATTGATCCTTGGGTGCCGATTCAATAAGATGAATTTTTCTGTCCTCACCTTTTCTTGTCTGCACGGCCGCTAATTTTTCTGAGTCAGGCGACCACCAGAAACGCTCAGAATACGCATTTTCTTCTGTTCCCTCGCTGCTCAGGGCAATCTCTTCGCCCGTCTCAATTTTCCGCACATAGAGGTTATAGTCTTTGACAAAAGCGAACCAATTTCCATCCGGCGACTCACCCCGTGTTTTCGCCGCTGTGGGCCTTCTTCCAGCAGCGGCTTCGCGAGTACCCGTATCATCAATTACGGCGTCTCCCGCTTCCTCAGTGGCAACAAAAACAGCTAAGGTCTTTCCACCTTCATCTGTTACTAACCAAGCATGTCTGGCGTAAGTGTGCTGACGATGCTGCCGATGGGCGCGGACTCTTGCGTAATAACGTCTCTCTCCTTCAAAATCAATCCAATAAACCTGCACGTCCCCGTTAGTGTGGTTCATGAAAGTAATCGAAGTCTCGTTACCGCCGCTTCTACTTGGGCGTACTCTGGTACGCACCGCAAGCGAAGACACATCTTGTTCGTCTTCAGACAGTCCCTGCAGGTCGTAGCTGTGTAAATCACATTTCCACCATTTACCATGGCTTTTGAACTTGAGCTCTGTCAATTCTTCGTCAAAACTCAGGTTCTCGATTGGAAGCCGATTGGCCTGTATGTCTTTCCCAGTGACCTCTGTCAGTTTCGTGGCAAGGCGCTCGTGGTCAAACGCCTGTTGGCGTACTCCTGTTTCTGCATTCACGAGGATATACTCGCGCACCCCGTCGGCCAGGTCGTTGCGATACCAAAACTGAATATTATCCGGCAGCCAATGTGGAACGACTTTTTGTTTGAAAACTTTATCGCTAATGATTTTTCGCAGATTAAGCGCCCGCTCATAGTCGGAACGCGTGCCTTGAGCGAAAACGTCTCGAGCAGTAAGAAACAATGCTATCAGTAAAGTGATTTGGATGACGGTTTTCTTTTGAAAGGGAGTTCTCATGGTTTCTATCTACCTCTTATTGCTTATTAAAATGAGTTCTGCAAAATTGAGGTTAGGCATACTTTGAAAAGAAAAAAATCGT
>CAZLIO010000261.1:0-5737 GCA_964559025.1 uncultured Pirellulales bacterium
TCTTCTGTAAACTCAAGCTCGGCATTTTCCATCTCGAAAAATCTTTGATACTGCTTGAACAGCGCATTTTTGTGCTTGGTGAGTATGTCTATAAGCGCACCTTCATCGAGAGCTGTGAGAGTGGTGATTACAGGAAGCCGGCCAACCATTTCAGGAATCATTCCATACTCGATAATATCCTCCGGTACGACCTGTTGTACAATGTCGCTGTACTCGGTTTTTTCGTCGGTTTTTCCGGCCAGCTCGGAATTGAATCCGATCATTTTTTTGCCGAGCCGTTTCTTTATAATATTTTCCAGGCCGACGAAAGTTCCGCCGCATATAAAGAGTATCTGCGTGGTGTCGATTTGTATGTATGATTGCTCCGGATGCTTTCTTCCCCCTTGCGGCGGGATGTTGGCGGTGGTTCCTTCGAGCATCTTTAACAGTGCCTGCTGGACGCCTTCTCCGGAGACGTCACGGGTGATTGAGATATTCTGAGATGTTTTGCCAACCTTGTCTATTTCATCGATATAGACGATGCCTCGCTGGGCTGCTTCTATATCGTAGTCGGCGGACTGGAGCAGTCGCAGCAGGAAGTTTTCGACATCTTCACCGACGTATCCGGCCTCGGTAACGGTGGTCGCATCACATATTGCGAACGGAACTTCCAGTTTATTGGCAAGTGTGCGGGCCAGGAGTGTTTTGCCGGAACCGGTCGGGCCGATTAAAAGAACATTGGATTTATCTATCTCAATGTCGCTGTCGTTGCTGTCGGTGTGCATCAGGCGTTTGTAGTGGTTATGGACGGCAACTGAAAGATATTTTTTGGCGTGTTCCTGGCCAATTACATACAGGTCCAGAAATTCTTTTATTTCTCTGGGTTTGGGCATATCCTCGAGACTGACGCTGCCCGCGCTGGTTCGTTTGCGGTTTTGCTGGATGATGTTGTGGCACAGCTCGACACATTCCGGGCAAATATAGACCTTGTTGGGGCCCTCTATGAGCGTGTCAGCCTGACTTGCCGAACGGCCGCAGAAACTGCAAATCGCCTTTGGTTTTTTGGTATTTGATTGCCTGGCCATTTTTTAGCTTCCCAATCACAATTTAATTTTTTTCCTGCCTGTTTTAAGATATTGTAGCTGATAGTTGGTGTTTATACAAGTCATTTAACGCTTTTGCAGGGTTATTCGGATAAGCTCTAAGCCGTATTTTTTCAGTCAACCAGCTCACGTTCAATGTCTTCCAGCGATTTGCCCTTGGTTTCAGGAAGCTTGATAAAGATAACAACGAAACCAATCACACAGATGACGCCGTACAGCCAGAAGGCCCCGTGAGCACCGAGCCCTCCTTTCAGATAAGGAAATGTCAACGTCAGGGCCGTGCAGCCAAGCCACAAACTGAACACAGCCACGGACATAGCCGCACCGCGTATTCGATTCGGGAATATCTCCGAGATGACCACCCAGGTAATCGGCGCCAGGGACATCGCATAACAACCGATGGCTGAAACCACCAGAACTAACATATATATTCCGGTGCTTTGTAAGTAGTAACCCGCACCCAGGATTGCATAGATTCCTGCCAGCCCGCCTGCGCCAATCAGCATAAGGATACGTCGGCCAAATCTATCTACTGTATAAATCGCCACGAACGTAAATATCAGGTTCACCACGCCCGTAATGACAATGTTGAATAAAATGCCGCTGACGCCATAGCCTGCTGCAGCAAAGACCTCCTGAGCATAATTAAAAATCACGTTGATACCACACCACTGCTGGAGAACGGCTAAGAAAATACCCAGCATGACAATTCTGCGCAGCTTCGGCTCAGCTAAGTCCCGGAAATTGACCCTGGCAATCTCTTCGGTGGCAAGAGTTTTTTTGATGTCCTTGATTCTAAAATCGGCGTATTGACTGCCGCCGACTCGGCTTAGAATCTTTGCAGCCGGCTTATCTCTGCCGTACTTTACCAGCCAACGCGGGCTTTCCGGCACAAAGAACATCAGCAGAAAGAATAGAAACGCCGGGACTGTTTCGGCCCCGAACATCCATCGCCAGCCGTATTGTCCGTTCCATGAGTTTAGGATATATTCTGTGCCCGCCCCTTCCGGTACCGCCCGCGCTATAAGCATGTTGATAATCTGGGCGGCGAGAATACCTATTACGATAGTAAGCTGGTTTATAGAAACAAATTTTCCCCGCATACGGGCCGGAGAAATTTCGGCGATATACATTGGGGAAAGATTTGAGGCCAGTCCAATTCCTATTCCTCCGATGATACGAAACACATTAAAGAAGAGAAAATTCCCGGCAAAAGCGGTGCCGACAGCGGATACCGTAAAGAGCAGGCCCGACAAAATAAGCAAGCGCTTGCGACCAGATTTATCGCTGATTATTCCTGACAAAACAGCGCCTACAAGACAGCCCACCAGGGCGCTGCTTTGCGCCCAGCCCCGCAAGAAAGGAGTTTTATCGGTGATTCCAAAGTAAGGCTCATAAAACGGCTTGGCCCCGCCGATTACAACCCAGTCATAACCGAATAACAATCCCCCCATCGCGGCGACAAGGCAGACCAGCCATATAAAGGCCATATTATAGCTGACCTGGTCGTTCAAGGTCTCTTGCACTTTTTCTCCAGTATTCATAGTGTCTTAATAGTTACTCAAACTGACCGATTTTTACTGTCATGCTGAGCAAAGCGAAGCATCTGGCCTACAAATGAGAATAATGTATACTTTTATAGAATGAGATTCTTCACTTCGTTCAGAATGACAAGCTACCTTATATTATTAATACACTACTTATGGTTATTTTCGCAATCAAAACGGTCAGTTTGAGATAGTTAATAGAATACCAATCGTACGATTATTGTTTGATCAGATTTTCGATAAGTTTAACGTCCGGGGATTCCTCTGGATTGAAGTTGTCACTGTCTATGTACCTTAGCAGGCTATACAGCATTTGCCTTGCCACGGGCCTGGTATCAAGATTACTCCTGAGGTCGATGCTGCAAACAAGGAGCTTACCCCGGCCGACCTTGACTTCAAAGAGCAGGCCGAGTTTTCGGTTGGTGTTCCAGTCGTCGATGACCTGTACAATGGGCCGAAGTCCCGGCGTGAGCTTATCGAGGACCATGAATCTGGATTTGGTTACGAGGTCCCACCACTGCCAGTTGCTGTGGAATTCCGTCGGGAATTCTGCCAAAGCGGGATGTTTCGGATTGCATAGAATGCCCAAAGTATGTGGCGGCTGATTTCTTGTCCAGGCCGTGTTCCAGAAAATTGAAGTAAAACCCGCGGGGATGTCACTATCAATCGAATCTAACGGAGGCATCAGCAGCACTTTCTTACCGGCTTCGAGCCCAGCCGATACCTGCTCGTCCAGGCGCTCGGCAATCAGCAGATTCTCAGGCACCTCAGCATACAGATTGGTCGGATAGACCCAAATATCCCAGTGATTTGTAAAGGGCGTGTCTTTTAGTGAGACCGTTACTATGAGCTTTGCCGGTGAGGCCACATTCGCAAGCGGCACTTCGATACTTCCCAGTCGAATACCATTACCCACAGGGATGGTAATGGACGGTAGTTGTCCCGATGCGATTTTTCGACCGTTAGCGTCATCTATTGACCAGTCAACAACAGCGTTCCTGATTGGAGCCGGGCCGAAGTGGGCTATCTCAATATCGGCACTGAACGTTTCGTCCGTTGTCCATGTGCGTTTTTTCATCCGCAGAAGCGGCACGGTTTCACTACAGTAGCGGTGATGCTCTTGCGGTTCGATGTAGCCTTTAGAGTCCCAGAAGGCATCGAGGATGCCGACGAGGGCCGTTCCCTGGCCGGGGAAGTCGTGAATGTCGAGCAGTTGAAAGCCCCCGAAGCCGGGTGTCCGCAGGGCGGATTCTATCTCCTGCTTATAAAGCATGGCCTGCAATTTGCCCGAGGCCATCAGGAAATCTTCGGCCTGGTCCAGCATGTGATGTTCGGCGAGTGAATCACGGACAATCTCAAAATTAAGGGCACGCAGGACGCCGGTGTACTTTTTGATTTCCTTGAGATTGGGATACACACACCACTGTCCGATTTCGTGGCTGACAACAGGGACATCATATTTTTCGACAAATGAACGGTAGTCCGTGAGTGTTTCCGGTTGTTCGGCGTTGAAGCGACTTTTGAGGCCCGCCCCCCAAAGATGGCCCCGAGGATTGAAGTCACTGTGATACTGGTTTTCTGGAATGATGGGCCAGCCGGCCGCACTGGTATAAAGACGGCGGGGGTCTTTGGCTTTCCAATAGTTCAACAGATTTCCGAGAAATTTATTCCGATTTTTACCGCCGGGCTCATTTCCATAAGCAAGCATGCAAAAGGATGGATGATTACCGTAGGTCTTCAGGATACGGTCGCCCTCGGCATAAATAAATTTATCGATGGCTTTACCGTCACCAATTGCTGTCCAGGCGGGACATTCGACATGAAAGGTAAATCCCATCCGGTCGGCGGCCTCGAACGCCGCCTCGGGTGGGCACCAGGAATGGAAACGCATATGATTCAGTCCGTGTGCCTTGGCGGTCCGGAAAATTCGCAGCCATCCGTCAACACTCATATCCGGATAGCCGGTGAGCGGGAAGATGCAGCACTCAAGTGTGCCTCGCAGAAAGGTAAGACGGTCATTAATAGTGAACTGCGTACCCCTTGTGCTGAACCGGCGCATTCCGAACGCGACGGTCTGCCGGTCGGAGAAAACAGATTTTCCGGTGGTGGCTGTAAGCGATACGGCCATCTTGTACATTGCGGGAGAAAATTCGTCCCACGGCAACATATTCTCACCCAGATGATAGTCCACTATGACGGTTGTATGGTGCCCTGCGGTGGTGAGCTCAACGCTCTTGGCTGCAACCGTGTGCTTTCGGTTGGTATTGTAACTATCGGCACCAAGCACAAGCGTTCCGGCAACGTCCCGGCCTGTGGAATTGCCGATATTGATATGGAGTTTTGCTAATTTGTTTTTCACATCCGGATAGACCTGCACGTCGCTGAGCCATATTTTGTCGGTGGCCTGCAGCTCCATACGGCCGATTATGCCGTTCCAATTCGTCTGGGTGTGGTCGCTGACGGAGTGGGCATTTATTCCGACGTTATATTTAATCGAGTTATCGACACGAATAGTCAATAGATGTCCGCCCGGCGTCATCACATCGCTAAGGTCGTACACGTGGGGTGTGCAGAGACTGTCCCGGGCGCCTACGGCAATATTGTCCACCCAAACCTTTGTCTCCCAGTGACAGCGTTCGAGGAACAAAATGATTCGCCTGCCCGTCCAGTCCTCAGGAATGTCGAGCTTTTTCTGATACCAGGCAGGGCCTACGTAATGTTTCACGGGGGTAAGCCAGAAGGGAATCTTCACGGAGCCGGGCTGTCTGTACTTTTCATACTTGGCGTCCGTAAACCATGAGCGGTCCACAATCTGCCCGGTCCATTTCGTATCGACGGAAATCTCGTTGCCATAGCCGTTCTCAGGGACCGAGCCGGGCAGCTTGATACGGTCGTTCAGCATGCTCTTGTGCCACTTCTCTTGTTCGCCGATGTTCTGCGGGTCCAGCCGAAAGAGCCATTGACCCGCTAAAGACATAATCTTTCGCTGCCGGTCCCGGCCTTCTGTCAGCTTTGCTTTTGAATCCACTATTTTTTGGCAGCCGGCACATATCACCATTATTACAGCGGCCAGCATTATTACCGGAGGTCTGACAATCTTATCCATCC
>CAZLIO010000262.1:0-5726 GCA_964559025.1 uncultured Pirellulales bacterium
ATAACAATAACTGTATTGATTTTATCCGGTGCCTCACTCGGCACGGTGATAACGATATTGTCCGTCCCCTCATTAGTGACCGTCAGCTTGCTTTGTCCTTTGTCGGCGAGCAGGTAAGCCTTTTGGATTTTTCCCTTCAGGCCGGGAACCGTCAGCTTGCCGTCTGTCGGCCAGTCGAATACGTGCAGATACAGCTTGCCGGGCTTTGCAGTACATCGGCCCCACGATACCTTACCGAGCGGACTGGCCGTCGTTCCGTAAATGCTTTCGCTGTTTACCTCCATCCACTCGCCCATAGCCGCCAAACGCTCAACACTCGCACCTGGAATAAGGCCCTCGGCGGTAGGCCCCACGTTCAGCAGGAAGTTGCCGCCTTTGCTGGCGATGTCCGCCAGTTTGTGTAACAGGTCCTTGGTCGATTTCCAGTTGTGGTCATAGGATTTATAACCCCACGTATTGTTCATCGTCATACAGGATTCCCAGTCAACGCCCGGCAGACCTGTCGCTGGAATCTGCTGTTCGGGAGTCCCGAAATCGCCGGCATATTCCTCGCTTTTGCTCAGACCTTCCATCCCTTTGCGTCCCTTGCCGACACGATTGTTTATAATGATGTTCGGCTGAAGGGCTAAGACGTAATTAAACATGTCTTTGCCCATCGGCTCGGTCCAGTCCTTTATCCACTCACCGTCGAACCACAACACGCCAAGAGGACCGTAATTTGTTATTAGCTCTTTGAGTTGTGGTTTCAGATAGTTATCGACATATCGGGCAAAGTTGGGATTCGATTGCTTCGTGTCGTTATAGTTGGGGTAGAAAGGCCTTTGTGCATCAGGATGGTGCCAGTCCATTATCGAGTGGTAGAAGCAAAGCTTGATGCCCTGTTTCTTGCACGCTTTAGACAACTCTTTGAGTATATCACGCTTAAACGGTGAAGCATCAATGATGTCGTAGTCCGTTACCTTTGAATCCCACAGACAGAAACCGTCGTGATGCTTGCTGGTGATGACTATATACTTCATCCCGGCATTTTTGGCGATTCGCACAAACTCATCGGCGTTGAACTTGACCGGATTAAACTTCTTTGTAAGCGGTTCATACTCCGAAACAGGTATGTCTGCTCTTTCCATAATCCACTCACCGATGCCGTCAATCCTCTTACCTTTCCACTCACCTGCCGGCACTGCGTAAAGACCCCAGTGAATAAACATCCCGAATCTCGCGTCCCGCCACCACTTCATGCGTTCGTCTTTGGTCAGCGGGCGTTTTTCCCCAAGTAGCCCTCTTCCTTGTTGCTGGCAGCCTGCAATCGTGAATATGCACAGCGCTGTGATTGTTATCACTGCGTTTATCGTGCTTCTGCAGGTATTATCGTAGCTACGAAGCTGGGTTGTTTTGTTGTCCATTATTTTGCCTTCCTGTTTTAGTTTAGCTCAATATTCTATATAAAGCACCGGCGCGTTTTGCTGATCCCCATCATAGAGAAGGTTTAATTATGAATTTTGATGGTTCAGGGGGGATGACAGCTTGTTCGATAGGCTTTTTTTTCAGTTGTGGAATCCAGTCGTAAGGAATCCGATAAGCACGAAATAACCAGCCTATCCCTCCCACAGGTGGTCGGACGTATTCCCATACTATCTCTTTTCCAGCAGTTACCTCAAAAACGCGCGATGTTTGAGCTTCAGTAATTAAAGTATTTCCGTTAAGAAGTCGTTGCATGCCACTACAATAAGCGCTGAAGAACTTAGCGTCTTTAAGATATGACCCCTCCGTATACTCCCAGACAATATCCAACGTCACAGGATTAATTTCTAAGATGCGAGAATAATGCCTCCGAGCGTTGTAAACACCTCTTGGAGCCATTGGATTTGGGCAGCCGTATCCAGCTTCTCCACCATTATCAAAAATAAGGATGTTCCCAGCACCAGGCAGACCCTTTGGAATCATATGAACATGATGTTGGCCTATTATCTGACCGATCTTCCTAAGAGCTGGAGTATCAGTAAAATAGGGCCCTAACCTCCATACGATTTTACCAGTCTTTTTAGAAATAATTAATGAAATATTCAAGCTACGAATATCCGCGATGAGATTATCAGGATGAAAACGCTCATCGCCCGCATCGTACCATTTATTAGGGCCCAGATAATTGATATTGTTAAAATAAATTTGTCTCGCATTTCCATACGCTTCCATATAGCCTGGATTTCGGTAGAAAGCATTCTTCGCTGCTTCGCTTAGGCCCAGTTCGTTCCAATGATCGGTAATTAGCCATTCCCAGACGATCTTTCCATCCCATGTAACCTCAATTACCCGTGTATCACGAATAGGCTTGTCGGTAATGTCTGGTCTTTTCACAATTTTAATGGAATTAAACAAGGTTTTTCCTCCATCTACTAATGGATCCATACCGGGAACGTAGTAACCTACCGGATTGCCCTGTCTTTGATAATCATGATGTTGTCTGGCCGACCAAATCCATTTGTCTCTAATTTTCATCTTCTCAGCTTTATCGAATTTCCAGACGATGTTCCCATCCCAATCCCACTGAGCCAGATCGATAAATTCAGCTCGTTGGCCTGGAGTAGGACCAGTAGTTCCCATTATATAGCCTCCAGGCAGGAGCTTATTAGACGCGGATCCATAGACCCCTTTCCAAAATTTTACTACGTTACCATTCATATCGATTAAGTACGCGCCTTCATCTTTAACTGATTCTCTTTCTTCTTCAGAACGAAATAGCGTAGGGATGATGGTATATCCATTCCAGCATTTATCAGGCTTATAGATAGTCGTGCCCCTTGGATAAACAGTTGGATATGCGAGAAGCGTTGCCGGAATGAACATAAAAATGAACAATACCATTATCACTAATATTCTTAAAAACTTTTTCATAGTGTATGATTCCACATTTTAGTTTAGACCTTCTTAGAAAATAGGCCGATTATTTGCTGGCCAGTTTCGGGCTTTTGGTTTTCACCTTTTCGCTTCCTTACATCATACCGCCCATGCCGCCCATGCCGCCGCCCATGCCCGGGCCGCCAGGGCCGCCAGGAGGCATTTCTTCTTTTTCCTTGGGCTTTTCGGTTACAAGGCAATCTGTCGTCAGCAGCAGGCCGGCTATACTCACAGCGTTTTGCAGAGCAATTCGGGTGACCTTTACCGGGTCAAGTATGCCGGCTTTCAGCATGTCCTCGTATTTGTCTGCATTGGCGTTATAGCCGAAGCCGCCTTTGCCTTCTGATACCTTGTTGACCACGAGATTTGGGGTTGCCCCGGCATTGTAAGCGATGTAGTAACACGGCATTGAAAGCGACTTTGCAAGAATATCGGCGCCGGTTTGCTCATCGCCTTTGAGTTTCAGCTTTCTCACCGCATCGATACAGCGGATTAGAGCTACGCCTCCGCCCGGCACGATACCTTCTTCGATAGCTGCTCTGGTGGCGTGCAGGGCGTCTTCGATTCGGGCCTTTCTTTCTTTCATTTCCGCTTCGCTTGCAGCACCGACATTGATTTGAGCCACACCGCCGGTAAGTTTGGCCAATCGTTCCTGGAGCTTCTCACGGTCATAGTCACTGGTTGTAATTTCTATTTCGTCCTTTATCTGCTTGATTCTGCCGTTGATACCTTGCTGGCTGCCCGCACCTTCAATAATGATTGTATCATCGTTATCGATGGTTACCTTTTTGGCCTGGCCAAGCTGCTTTACACTGATGTTTTCCATCTCGATGCCTAAGTCTTTGAAGATCGGCTCTGCACCCGTTAGTACCGCTATGTCCTGCAGCATTGCTTTTCTGCGGTCACCGTAGCCGGGTGCCTTGACGGCTGCAACCTGCAGTACGCCTTTTAACTTATTGACCACCAGCGTTGCTAATGCCTCGCTCTCAACGTCTTCTGCTATTATCAGCAATGGCTTCTTGGAGTTTGCAATCTTCTCAAGCAGCGGTATGAGCTTAGCTACATTACTGATTTTCTCTTCGTAAACAAGGATAAACGGTTTTTCTAATTCGCAGACCATATTCTCGGTATCGGTAGCGAAATGAGGTGAAAGATACCCGCGGTCGAACTGCATACCTTCAACGAATTCAACGGTTGTCTCGAAACTTTTGCCCTCTTCAACCGTGATAACACCGTCTTTACCGACCCGCTGGAAGGCTTTAGCCATAATCTTTCCGATTTCTACATCGTTATTAGCTGATACCGAGGCGATATTGATTATGTCATCGGCTTTGGTGATATCGATCGGTTTTGCCATCGAGGACAGCTTATCAGTTACCTCCTTGGCCGCTTTTTGCATGCCGCGGTTCAGCGCCATGGCATCTGCACCGGCAGCGAGGTTTTTGTATGCTTCTTTAAACAGTGCTTCGGTGAGTACCGTGGCGGTTGTTGTGCCGTCGCCGGCGATTTTCGAGGTTTTGCTCGCAGCTTCTTTTACTAATTTAGCGCCGAGGTTCTCGTTCTTGTCGATAAGGTCGATTTCTTCAGCAACCGTTACCCCGTCTTTGGTTACGGTTGGGCCGCCCCAGCTTTTATCAATGACGGCGTTTCGGCCTCTTGGACCTAAGGTTGGTGTTACAGCTGCTGCGAGTTTTTCCACACCAGCTAATAGGCTGGCTCTTGCATCTGACTCAAATGCAAATTCTTTAACTGCCATAATTGCTTGCCTCCTTAAATTGTCTGCCCTACAAAAGGTTCAATTGTTAATTTACGCATAACTTATACCAAACGTGCAAAAGATATACCAGATTTTGTACATATAGAAGGCTATTTTGACCTGTTTACGGTAAGTACCTTATTGACAGGCAATTATGGAATACATAAATTGAAAATAAGAGCAGTCTGGGGGGATTTATTAGCCGAAATAGTGCCAATTTTGGCATTGAAATGTGGATTAATACGCCAAGTTGACAGGAAACATCGTATTGCGTGTATTGTCAATTGGGACATACGGCACTGCTTTTTTTATTTTGATGGGAATGAGTTTGAATCCACGTTACCCGCTCAGCGATCAGAGTCGGGACAGGCTTCGCGG
Source organism: uncultured Pirellulales bacterium (assembly GCA_964559025.1). Classification (GTDB taxonomy): domain Bacteria; phylum Planctomycetota; class Phycisphaerae; order Sedimentisphaerales; family Anaerobacaceae; genus NIOZ-UU13. The sequence goes on from CAZLIO010000262.1 coordinate 5,030, forward strand.
GCACAGGCAGGGGCGTACGGGGACAAGATTGCGGATTTGGGTATTGTATAACGGAAATCACTTGTTGACCCAGCCACAACCGTCGAGCATTTACGCTCTCGGCCATACGGGCGAGTCAAGACAACGCTGATAATCAAAAGTCCCCTTGTGGTGCTGCCTTTTCAATGACTTTGACAACACCACGTATTGTAATGAGCAGATTTTTCCGACTTCTTAGTCTTGCTGACAATCATTCCGTTGTGGCGAACTGGGCGTTTGTTGATAGCTCGGAGAGGGCTCTTGCGAAGCTTCAGGCTGCTCAGTATTGCTTTCAGGCCATGACTGCGAGGTATCGGAGCTATTTTCTGGCCATTGCTGTGATACATCTGGTGCCTCAGATGACTGCTCAGATTTTGTGGAGGGCTTAATAACGTTGATAATTTTCTCAAATAGGTTCCAGGACATTTTCCAAACTCCTCAATAAAACAGGTTTTTGTTTCTTTTCGGGTCTTTTTGGGTGTACTACTAAGGACTATTTTTCACCCTATTTTCGGCGTTTTGTGGCGGAGACTTTATCAGGAAAGCCAAATATTTTTCGTCATAAATGCAGGGTAGAGCAGATGTTTTATCGTGTATCGAGCACCTGTGTACATGGACAGAAGCCAGAAAACAGAAGGCAGAAGACAGATATCTGACCTCTGAGAACCGGCATCGGACT
>CAZLIO010000263.1:0-5721 GCA_964559025.1 uncultured Pirellulales bacterium
CGATGCTCGCCCTGGAAACTCGAGTCTCGCTCCTTCCAGCCTCCAGTTTCGATACCAGCTTCGACAACGACAAACCAGGGAGCAATAAAATTTAAAGAGAAACCCCTGGTTTTGACGAAAAAAGATTTGAGGCTTACAGCGAATGGAACTGTGGAATTGGTCAACAAGATACGGCTAAGAGCAGCTTAATTTTTAAAAAAGAACAGTTTTTCTACACATAATTTTCCTCCGAACGGCAGGTTTGTTTCAAGCCTGCCGTTCCTTTATTCTGTATAAGGGCCCCCGCTTCGCGGGAACCGAATCAGCACTTCAGAGATACGGTAGCGGTGTTGGGTCGAGCCAATCAACTACCCGATTTTTGAGCGCCCAGGCTGTAAAGAAGTTACCAGCCGGATTGTGATGGCCGATGTAGTATCGCTTGAGGTAGGTGCTGATATCTACTTTGAATCGCTTGTAATCGGCACGGAAAAAATCACGCATGTCAATTACGGGATAGGGCTTATCTTTGAGCCAATCGACAAAACTCTGGTCAAATCGCGGCGTACCTCGCAAGTCTCCGGCAATATTGCCCTGGCCAAATGAAAGGATTACCATTAGTTTTTTGCCGGTTTTTTGAACGAACTGTTCGGTCCAGGTAACAATGTTCTTCGTGGCGTAAAGCGATGCTTCGGTGTGTATTTTCCGAATCCTCTGAGCCGCCCTGGTGTCGGTGTCTTCTCTATCGGCTGCTCCAAAGCTATCTGCAACAGGCTTTACCAGCTTTTGTGAGAGGTCCTCATCGGACCGCCCAGCCAATACTAATTGCAGCACCGGGTCATCCCTGAACATTTTCCAGACGTAATCTTCATCGCAAAGTTTATAAACATCTTCCGGTTTACGGCACATATTCTCTATCTGCCTGCACCGGTTTTGCTGCACATTTACCTGCAAATGAGGCAAGGTGTAACCACACGGTGTGCGATGGCCGAATCGGATCGACCGCCAAGAATCCAGGTTGCGAAAGTGGTCATCGTCCCAGATGTTAAGGATGATATATTCAGCTCCGTTTTCCTTTTCAACCTTAAGCATACGGCGAAAGGCCTGATAAACACCGTAGCCGCCCACACCATAGTTACGGATTGGCTCTTGTAGATGCGCAGCTAAGTATTCCTGCCAGGTTTCACCATCGCTGACCTGATCGCAGTGCGTGAAACTGTTACCATAAGTATGGATACGGCATGTCTTATCGGGATGATTGACGACCTTGCGGGCACCATCGGTTTCGTAGCTGTAGAAACCCTTAGAGCCGTCCACACTGCGAGGCCGGATGGAATCACAGAGAATCCAGCCCAGGTCGGAATCGAATGTCCAGCCTTGATTGCGACTGAGCTTCTCCGGACCCTGCCGACCGTGGACGAAATTATAGACCTGCTCGCGGCTGGGCATAAGGGACCGCAGGTACTCTCTGATACGAGCGGTGTCTATGTCGCGATGGAGCCCTCTGGCCTTCGTTGTGGTGCAGAGTGTCATTGCTGCTCCGGCAGCTTTTAGAAAGTCACGTCTTCGCATATTAAACCTCCTAAGCAAGTGCACCTGTTCAGGATTTCACATACCAACTTTTTCCAGGCATACTGTCCTTTTCTAAGTCATCATAAGCATATTACCTGAACCAGTTTCGATTTTACCATTGTTCTCTGGTTTGTTTGTTTTTGCCTGCTCAATCCTTCGACTTCGATCAGGATGGTGAGCTTGTCGAACCATTGTCAGCGCAGGCAGGGGCAGTCCAAGCAATGAGTAAAATAGTCCAACCACGGGCAAAATAATAATCCGAAAGCCCCCGAGCAAAAGAAATGCTACAAGTATCAGCATTCCAAATCGGGCAAAGTTACTATACGCGTTAATAGCCTCCGGCGATTTAAGCCTGGCATAAACCATCTTTGAGCCATCCAGAGGCGGTATGGGTATGAGGTTAAATACAGCTAAGATAATATTAAACAATATAGCCAGCAGTACAAAATTACCAAGCAGCGTTGCCGCCCCAAGGCTGAACATTCGGAAAAGCACAACCAAAATAAGTGCCAGCAGTATATTGGAAAGAGGGCCCGCGGCTGCCACCGTAAAGATTTGCCTTTTAGTCAGGATTGAAAAGTTAACGGGTATGGGTTTTGCCCAGCCGAAATGAATCAGAAGCGGTAGAATTATTGTGCCGAAGAGACTAATATGCGCAAAAGGATTCAGGGTCAACCGTCCCATTCTTTTTGCCGTGTCATCGCCATACCTGTAGGCCATCCAGGCATGGGCATACTCGTGAATAGTCAAAGACACAAGAAAAATTGGAAGTACAAATATAAATGTCGAAACTCGACTACCTAACATTATACCTGCTCACTGCAAAAAGAAGATAATAATTGTTCTTATACACAAGACATTACGAAATAGTCAAGTCATTTACCTGCCTCGACAAGCTCGGAGGGGCCTGCCTCCCGTGCTTTTCCAGCAGCAGTATCAATCCGGATGTCCCCAGGCTTTGGGTACCTTAAAATCTTTTGGCATACGGTTTGGCGGAATATTGGGCTTAACAGCCTCTGCGGCATACTGCTCAAGCCGGCGCTTGAGCTCCTGGAACTTCTGCGGATACTTGTCAGCCAGATTGTTCTTCTCGTATGGGTCTTCTGAGAGATTGAAAAGCTCAAAGACCTTTTTATCGACGGCGCCGGCGTTATTGGCTCCGATACTGCCATTGTACACCAGCTTCCAATCACCCCGGCGAATCGCTCCAGTAGCAGGGGTAATGTTAAGAAGTATCTCTTCGTGAGGTGAGGGCCTGCCTTGAGCAATCGTAGGCCAGGCGTCCTTGCCGTCAATCGGCAGGGCTTGTTCGAGCCTGGCTCCGGCAAGTTTAAGCAATGTCGGATACATATCAACTATATGAAGCGGCTCTTTTGCGACAGCTCCGGCCTTGAGCACACCCGGCCAGACAGCAACTGCCGGCACCCGTATCCCGCCTTCATATAACTGTGCCTTCTGTCCGCGTAAAGGTCCATTATCAGCCACACCGCCTACGCCACCGTTATCCGAACAGAAAATGACCAGGGTGTTATGCCTTATGCTACGTCTGTCTAATGCCGAAACTATTCGCCCAATCGCATCATCCATACACGTAAGCATCGCCGCATATAAGCGCCGTCTTTTGTTCTCAATGTGTTTGTACAAATCGATGTAATCTTGCGGAGCTTGAAACGGCGAGTGTACGGCGTTGAAAGGTACGTACAGAAACAATGGATGAGAAGTATCGTGCTGTTCAATCAGACGGACTGATTCATCAGCGATAAGATTAGTTGTGTAGCCTTCTTCACGCAAGGGCTGGTCATTGCGGTGCCAGTCCAGCCCGCCATCACGAATATGGGTGAAGTAATCAAGCGCACCGTTATAGTGACCGTACTGATGGTCAAAACCGCGAGAAGTAGGCAGATATTGCGAGCTTAAGTGACCCAGGTGCCACTTGCCGCAGATAGCTGTAGTATAGCCGGCCTCCTTAAGTGCCTGGGCCAAAATCCGCTCCTCCAAAGGCAGTCCATGTTCGGCCCACGGTCGTATAACTCCCACTTGCAGTCCATAACGTATAGGGTATCGACCTGTCATCAGACTCGAACGGGTCGGTGAGCATACCGGCTGAACATAAAATTGGTCCAGTCTTGTTCCTTCAGAAGCCAGCTTATCAATGTTTGGCGTCTTGATGTCACCACCTTGATAGCCTACATCTTTGAAGCCCAAGTCGTCTGCGAGAATAAAGACGATATTGGGCCTACTTGCATGTGTCTTGCTCTCAAGCCGCCCCGTGGTGCTATTGCATGCCGGAACAGTCAGCGATGCCGCCCCCAGGCCTGCAACTTTCAAGAAATCACGACGATTAATAGAATCCATCTTCTACACCTCTCAGTCACTCATTGTTCCCTTGTATGTTATCTGCAAAAATGACATTAATCAGCTTTTTGTTTGGAGACGATTCGAGCTCCTGCTGCAATAATATTACGATTATTTTGTTTTCTTTCAAGAGTTGTTTTGGTACTAAAAGGACCTGAAATTGGCAAACATAGTGGAATTGGTGTTAAATTGAGCTCAGGAGGTCATTATGTGTGGTTGCTGTATGAACAGGAGAGAGTTTGTAGGATTGACAACGGCAGGCATAGCCGGTGGAGTTCTCGGTCTTGGCACTTCGGCCCTTGCCGGCAGGAAAATAGAAGAGTGGAATCCGGATAAACCATTTATCGTCACAGGGAAAAAAATAAAAGTCCAGCCTGTTCTTATGTATAGAACGCCCATACGAAGGGAACAAACCTCCTGGAAATCATGGGGAGGGGTACAAACCGAGCAGGCTGCTTCAGAAGAAACAAAGAGAATATCAAAAGAGCTGAAGTCGTTATCCACCAGGGCTGATTTTCCTCTCGAAATACTGCCTGTTGTTAAAGTTAAATCCACCGAAGAAGGATCACAGGTCCACAAAAACGATTATGATGTAATCATTGTCTATCCGGCCACGGGTTCGGGCGATATGCTCAGGGCATGCTTTGCAAAGGAAAAAGACAAGGATACCCTAATATTCGTCAGGCACAATTCCGGCCCGGCCTATTACTGGTATGAGGCGCTCAGTGTCAGATATCTAAAAACAGATGAAAACGAAGCATCGCAAAACAGCCGACTGAATCACGGAGGCGTGTATATTTATGATGTCGTTGTTGATGATTACCAGGAGCTTCTCTGGAGACTGCGGGCGCTTTATGGGCTAAAGAATTTTATAGGGACCCGAATAGTTGCTCTTGGCGGTCCGTGGGGAAAATATTCCCCGGAGGCCCCCGATGTTGCCCGTGAAAAATATAAAATCGAAATCATAGAAGTCAGCTACGAAGATTTGGCCCCGCGCCTTAGAAGCGCCAAAGCAAACAGAAATCTAATTTCAAAAGCAGAACAGTGGACTGAAAAATACCTTTCTCTGCCTAACACTGCTCTTATGACCGACAGGAAGTTTGTGGTCAACTCTTTTCTGCTGCATAGTGTCTTCAGAGACTTAATGCGAGAATATGACGCACCGGCATTTACAATCAGGGCCTGCATGGCCACTATCATGCCAATGGCCGAGACGACCGCCTGTTTGACCTTAAGCCTGCTCAATGACCAGGGAGTGCTCGCCTTCTGCGAATCGGATTTTGTTATTATACCCTCGGGGATATTACTGCATTATATATCGGGCAAGCCGGTTTTTCTGCACAACTCGACGTTTCCACATAACGCAGTAGTGACCTGTGCACATTGCACCGCTCCCCGCCGGATGGACGGGACGCACTATGAGCCGGCAAAAATTATGACACACTATGAATCCGAGTATGGTGCGGCACCGAAGGTGGAAATACCAAAAGGACAGGAGGTGACATTCATTGACCCCGAATACAGTACGGGCCGGTGGGTCGGATTTAAGGGGATTGTTAAAAGTAATCCATTTTATGAAATATGCCGTTCCCAGCAGGATGTCGAAATTCAGGGAAACTGGAGGAAATTGCTCAAAGAAGTTCGGGATTCCCACTGGATGATGGCCTATGGTAACTATCTCAAAGAACTCGGGTACGCAGCGCGAAAAATCGGGATTAAATGGATAGATATTTCAGAAACATAGTAATAGCCTATCTCAATAACTATTCGCTCTCGCCAGTCAATCTGAACGGAGCGTAGCGAAGTGAAGAAACTCCA
>CAZLIO010000264.1:0-5709 GCA_964559025.1 uncultured Pirellulales bacterium
GTTTTTCGACAGACCCACTGTAGTTTTTTTTGACACGGATACCCAAGGCACAAGTTAACACGGATTTTTGAGTCAATTATGGAAATCCGGCTGCGGCGGACTTGTTTACCGGGCGAAGGGTCGATATACTCGATGAAGGCTGGTTGAAATCGATAAACGAATTAGAATGGAGAAGAAAAATGACTGTCCATAGTTTACGGAAAAGGTTCCTGACCCCTTTAATTATCTTGGAAATGAGGAAGAAATGATAATCTACGGTCTTGACTTCACCAGTGCCCCAAGAAGACAGAAGCCTATCACTTATGCCAAGTGTTTATTGGCTGATGGTTTGCTTTGTGTTCAAGAGTTTGCCAACTTCATTTCATTTGGCCAGCTTGAAGAATTCCTGCAAATCAGTGGACCCTGGATAGCTGGTTTTGATTTTCCATTCGGACAGCCAAGAAAGCTGATAGCCAATCTGGGATGGCCTTTTACTTGGGATGGCTATGTGAAGCTTTTGGGAGATATGACGAAAGATGAGTTTGTTGAGACTCTGGCTCAGTATCGCAAGAACCGCCCCAAAGGTGATAAACAGCATATGAGGCTCATTGATAGGAGGGCCAAATCCTGTAGCCCGATGATGCTATTTGGTGTTCCAGTGGGGAAGATGTTCTTTGAGGGTGCTCCCAGACTCCTGGACTCTGGTGCTTGTATCATTCCCAATCACCCACTGGATTCAGACAGAATAATTGTTGAGGCATATCCTGCTTTAGTTGCAAGAAAATTCATAAGTGATAGCAGCTATAAGAACGATACAAAGTCGAAACAAACTGCTGAACAAAGAGATGCCCGTATTAGAATAGCTGATGTGCTATCTTCAGAAAGACTGAAGGAACTCTATGGCTTCAGTGTTAAGCTTAATGATGTTCAGGCTCAGCGTTGTATAGAAGAGCCTGGAGCTGATGTGTTGGACTCTGTTATCTGTGCTGTTCAGGCTGCTTGGGCCTATGAGAACAGGGAAGAAAACTATGGTATTCCTGCTGAATGTGATCCACTTGAGGGATGGATTACTGATCCTGAAATGAGAGAGATAAGCTTATTTGAGCAGGAATCTGGGAAAGTATTTTGATGACTATCCTGTTTTTGGCTTTTTCAGAGCTGGATGTATTTTCTTAAAACTAAGGTATCATTTTGCGATACATTATTGTAATCTTAAATGGGCCACAAGGCTTAATGATTGTGCGAGAGCTTGCGGCCGATACTGTCTAAATTACTACTTGGGGATTGAAGCAATGGATTATTCAACAGTTATGAGCGAATTAGATGACGCATCCTTATTTGATCTATACCGGTTGAATGTAGCAATACGTAAAGAATTGGATGATCCGAGGCGTATAGAAGAAGTTAAGAGAATGATAAAAGAGGGTGACATAATTAGCTATTTTGAAGATGGTGAAAATAGATTGATTCAAGCCGAAGTCATCGAACTTAAAAGGGTCCGTGTTCTTGTTAGGAATAAGCATGATATGAAGCGATGGACCATTCCATTCTATATGGTTAACGTTGAAGATGTTGCCACAGACATAACACATCCGACCACGGCCAAGGGAATGAATAGAAATGAGATAAGAATCGGCGATCTTGTTGGTTTTAGAAGCAAATCCAACAAGAATGTGCGCGGTAAGGTAATGCGTATAAATCCTAAAACAGTCACTCTATTCGTTGAACCGAATCAGAAATGGAGAGTGTCCTATTCAATGTTGTATCCGATCATTGATGGGGAGAAAGCTCACGAGCAAAAATTCATTGAAGGTGTGGTTATTGAAAGAGATCCAGCAGTGAGTGTCGAGAGCAAATAGTCCGTAATAGAGCCGTCTGTGCATGAACAAAGGATAACCTACCCATGTGGCGAACCGGAGCTATTGTCAAATGTTGTGGATTGGATTTTTTCCGGGTCGATATATCGTATAGCGTATTGCGTATTGCGGATTTGGTGTTGGGGGTAAGGGGATTTCGGATTTGTGATTTGCGATTTCATATTGAGTGATGGTGCGTCTCGGGTGTGGGAGGACCCCGGGTGGAACCCGGGGCTAAGCGAGGCGGAGGCCCTGGCGGTGCCAGGGCGTTTTTTTTAATTGACCCCCAAATAAATCCTTCGACACATTCGACCCATTCGACTTTGCTCAGGGCAGGCTCTTGCGCTCGGGATGACCCCCGGTTTGCCGTTGTGCAAGAGCTAACCCTGGGGGCAGGCTAAACTCAGAGTAAGCACCCATTAAAAGACAGAAGAGATGCTTATAATGGGATAAATATTTTTGTTGAAAATTTCACTTCAATAGTGTAAATTTCTCATTACTGAGAGAAGATATCTTTGATTAGGGATTAATGTTTTGGTTGGTTTTTGGGCCCGCCGTAGGCGGATCTGCGACCCGTCAAACGACGCCGGATCTTCGACTCTTGGCGGGTTAGTATTTTGATTATGCATTGGGGAATAGATTTTATAGGTGACTGTCACTAGTTTATTTGTCACTAGTTTATTTGTCACTAGTTTATTAGTTTATTTGACTGTCACTAGTTTATTTAGGTGAATGTCACTAGTTTATTTTATTAATGGCTGGGTCGAGTGCACAGAAGACAGTGACTGTCCCTAATAAATTTCTAATAAATTTGGTGTCTTTTTGATGAAATATATTTTCTAATAATAGATGCAATGCAGAGTATGAAAACCATAAATAAAGAAGAGGTATTAAAAAATGCAAAGAAACATTGTTTCTTTATTGGGTTAAACGATAGTGGTGCAGAATTGTGTAAGGCTAATGCTGTTTATGGTATAGCAGGAATTCATTGCGTTCAGTGTCAACTTGGTATGAGCCCAAACGCCACCTTTATTTCCACCCCAGATATGACCATCACCAGAAATACGAGCCGCTGGAAAAGCGGATTCGGTTATGGAGGGAAGATAAGCTGGGGAGAAGGAAATGATGACCTTATGTTCCTTAATGTGAAGCCCAATGCGTGTGGAATGCTGGTCGGAGGATTGGAGCAACTGCCGGATATCGAGAGCTTAATCAACAAATTGCATAAGCTGGAAATGGATACAATAAAGATAGATGGAGTTAAAGTGGTATGGGACTTTTATAAAAGCAATCATTTTATAGACGTATTCGAGGTAAAAACCGTTACCAAGATTGATCTTGACTTTCCTCGATATGCTTTTGCCATACATGGATCTGCCGATGAGTTCAGGGGGGATAATGAATCAGGATTCGGCTTGTATTACGATAAGAGTGAACAATTGTGTGAGATGGCTGAATGCATTCAAACACCGTTTGGAGAGTTTCACATTCTTACCGGCGATTCGGCTAAAAAGTATTTTGAGAAATATAAGTGTGTAGAAGATTTTGCAAAGAGAAAAAGGAGACTGGCGGCAGATCTGCTGTTTGGAACACACTTAGAAATTTCCAACGAAACCCACCAGGGTCTCATAAATGTGAATGAAATAACATTGGGCTGTCATTATTTGGAGAAAGATGGTACCCTTTTTCCTCTCACTTTAAGAGGAGATTTGCCTGCATATATAGTGTACGGCAGGCCAAATCTAAGCCCCGAAAGCATCGACTTATTAGGTTTTGAAAAAAGAGCGAAAAGACTCGGGGTTTATGACAGACTCTTAAATGCTAACATTATACCTCATGGTGGAGGGTATGTTTTGCCGGATATTCTAACTGTAAATAAAGTGGTAGAGGTTGATAGAAAGAGGTATTTTGAAGTTGAGATGCAAAACGACCGAGGCAAGAAAATAATATCGGAAGTGCGCGATTTACCCTATGAATACAGGGGGCGTACGGTCGTTCTGCGTTCGTTAGAAATTGGGATAATAGATATAATTGCCAAGCTTATTCCGCAATATGTGTTGAAAATATGAAACGGTTCGAAAAGGAAGTGCATTATGTTCAGCAGAAGTTTAACGTCCGACGAAAGGCGATGGCTTGAGGAGATTGAGTTGTTTGTCAAGGAAATACATGCCAGCTTGGGCGGCCACGACTATTCGCATGTGCTTCAAGTGACTGAGTTTGCCATAGAGATAGCCAACAACATTGAGGAGGATGTGGATCCTGTAGTGGTCATCTGCGGTGCCTTGTTGCACGACATCGGCAGGAAGATATCCGATGAGATGCACGGCTTGGTGGGTGGTTCGATAGCCGAGGAGCTATTGGAATCGCTACCTATCAGCGATGAGCAAGCAAAAAGGATAACCAAAGTAATCGTCAGGCACACAGCGACCTCTCATGTAGTACCGCAAAGCGTAGAAGAGAAAATAGTCTACGATGCCGACGGATTGGACCGGTTGGGAACGATGGGACTGCTTCGTGGTTTTGTGGGCAAGAAGGGAAGCATGGTGGAGGTGTTGGAAAGGTACATGGCCAAGAGGGTCAAGGCCTACGACAAACTTTTTTTCCCAATCAGCCAAAAGATAGGCAAGGTGCGGGATGAGGAGATGAGGAAATTGATCATGCTTTTCACCCAACGACTTAATGAGAGGAAAGAAACGGTGGAGGAATTAACCCTGCCATAAGTCAAAACTCGGGAGAGCCACCTATTAATATCTGGGGCGAGTTCAAAGAGATAGTTAATTGGTTGATTAGTTAATTGGTTAATTGGGAAAAATAGCGCCGCTTTGCGGCCTCCTCGCAATGACCCCATTATAGTAAAAGACACTATAGGCAATGGGGCAGGCAGGGTTTAGAGAAGAAATATCGAATATCGAACAAGGAATGTCGAACTTCGAAGGGCAGGCAATTCGATTGATTATTGATTCCGTCAGACGGCGCCGGATCTTCGATATTGATTATTATTTTTGGATTCCCGCCTGCGCGGGAATGACAACGTCGCCGTGGGGGCGACGGCTAAACAAAAACCCCAGGTGAAACCTGGGGCTAAACATATTGAGATCCCCGGCACCCTGAAAGAAAAGCAAGTGAGCTTAGTTGCCCCTGTTGCGAGTCAGGTGAGTAGTTCCCGGGGATAAACTCCAGGGCAGATCCCCGGATATATTTGCAAAAAAAACTTGAAATCAGGCGGTGATTTCTGGTATTATTTTATGTGATAAACAGACACGGCGTAAAAAGATGCTTTTTCCGGAGGCAACAGGATGGAAAAGCAAAAAGCCTTCACCTTGATCGAATTGTTAGTAGTAATCGCTGTGATAGCAGTGCTATTAGCGATTCTTATGCCTGCTCTAAGGGCGGCGAGGGCACAGGCAAGGAAAACCGTCTGCAAAGTACATGTCGGAGGATTAGGACTGGCCTTACGAATGTACGCGGACGACCATGACGGCAAGACGCATGACTCGCCAAATAACGGTCTCTGGGACAATGCCCACACAAATCCAGCAGTAGTAAAGAAATATGGGCCAAACGACTCTCTTGCCTATTGGGGAATTGCATACTTTCCATACGCCGAGGACAAAAAAATCTTTCGCTGCCAAGCCACACAACGAGTGGATGATTGGCCGGAATGGGGTGCGCCCTGGGGGAAACAGGCGCAGGAGTATTTCAAATATTGCTCGTACGGTCTCAATAGTTATATCACAAATCAGAATATTGACATTGAATTCAAACATCAAAGCGAGGTAATTGCTTTTCAGGACCATATCGAGCAGTTGCTGGACGACAACGGGGACATGTTTCACATCCGGCCCGGAGATCGTATCAATTTACCACAATGGCG
>CAZLIO010000265.1:0-5707 GCA_964559025.1 uncultured Pirellulales bacterium
AAAAAACAGATTTTCTTAAATAATATATGCCTAACCTCAATTTTGCAGAAGCCTTGTTGGATAACGAAAAAGAGATTCTTAGCGGAGCCTGTCCTTGAGCGCAGCGAAGGGCTCAGAATGACAGCTTTGCTATCACTTTAACTCACTTTAGGCACTTTTCTGATAACCAATTAACCACTCACCAATTAACCATTCACAAATTGTTGGTTTCGGGATTTATCGTCAGTATATCTATATCAGCATATTTATAGAGCCGTCAGTAGTGAGCGCCTCCTGTAATTCGGAAATGTTCTTATAGCTATTATTGTTTATTAACCATTCGTTAATACCGTTAGTATCGGGATTATTTACGCCCAAATGTGAATTTGTTGAGTCATGTTGCTGGGTCCAGCCGTTTTGCAACGATTGGTCTTTAAGAGCTTCTTGCTCTGGTTGCTCGGCCTCGGAGAGCACAACTTCAAGCCGTTTGATATGAATGCCTGAATCCTGAAGGTTTTGTATTATCTGTGGCAGTGCCTGCTGTATCTCTATTCTGGTTTGGGGCTTACTCACTTCCAATAGGCCTATTATTTGGGAGTCCTGCTCACCGAATTTGATGAAAACCTTTCCCAGCTCCGGTGGATTAAGGCGAATCGTAATCTGCTGGTCCTGCCCTTCTCGGGATAAAGAGCTGTGAATGGATTCAAGAATCTGTTTGCCAATGTCGGCAGAGACACTGCTGGGTGAAGTTTGCCCCGGCAGAGCAGCGGTCTTTGCACCCGCAGCAGAGTTGGGGGATTGTTCTGTAACGGGAGTTTGTGGGTTGTTGTGCGAAAGTATTTGTTCGAGGTCTGAATCAGAGCTATTATTGGAGGTCGAGCTGCCGCGGTTTTTTGTTTGGCCGGTGGATACTTGGACCGCTGTTACATTCAACTCCTGGACAGTTGGGTTATCTAAGACTTTGTTCCCGGCACGTGGGGACTCTTTGCCGTTGCCACCTGATGATTCTGAGACTATTTCGGGGTCGGCTGCTTTACTACCTGATGGTTGCGCAGCAATCAGTGCAGATTTTTCCGGAGTAGTCCCAACAGGTTGAGATTGGTGTTCGGTGAATTTGGTCTGAAGCGGTGGGAAGCTGGTATTCACCGCCGGCGTTTTTTCGTTGCCGGGGATGGCTGACTTATCTGTCATGGTTGTTTCTTCGTTGTTCGTTTTACTGTCATCATCAACAAGATTATCAGCTCCCAGTTTTTTGACACTCAATGCAGAGCTTTTGAGGCTGCCAGTGACAACTGAAGTGTCCCCTGAAGCCGTTTTATCGTTAGTTACGGTTGTTTTGCTGCCGTCATCAACAAGGGCATTGGGATTCAGTTCTTTGGCGTTTTCCCCATTGCCTGGAGCTTTTGTGGATGCGACCGTGCTATTTGATATCGGTATCTTATCAGTATTTTTACCTTCTCCAGGCTGGGTATCGGCAGAACCCTCGGGTATTTTAGATAAAACGATTTTGGGCCCAGGTTGGCCTTTGTCAGTAGTTACAAGAAGTTTGATTTCGGCTGATTTGGCTGCTTGTCCGGTAACAGGAGGGGATTCGCCAGCTTTCAGATTGGCGATAAATTCGGCAAGTTGTCGCCCGGTTTTCGGCTCCATTTTTGTGGCGACCTCTTTGACAAGCGCCCCTAATGGAATTGGTGTTTCTGGAGCCGAAAGGGATTGGGTAGGATTCGACTCGGAAGGTTTCTCAGAAGCGGGGTCTTGTTTTTCTGATTTTGTGTTGTCCTGGTCCTGCTGGGGCGTTTCAGTTACTGCTGTTTTGCGAAGCGTATGGCGAAAATCTTCCATAGGCTTGTTTACGGGCTCATTTTGGGTGATAGTAGGTATATTATCGGTCGTTGTTGATTCGGGAGTGTTAGGAGGCGGTGGGGTGTCATCTGCCATACGGGAAAACTGCGTGGCATTTGTGAATGTATTAGGTTTGGGTGCAGGAGGGGCCGCAACGGCTGTTCCCGTGAAGAACATATTATCGATTGTCAACAAGTTCGTGTTCATACACTATAACCCATAAAGCCAACATAATAGCAGCAACTGTTGTGCCAGTATTGGTGGCCCGGCCCCTTGTAAATGATAACAGCTTGCTAATACTATACTTATGAATATTGAAAAGATGGTGATTGTTCAAAAATACCTTGCTGTTAGCGGTGTTGGTGGAGAAATATTCCTGGTGCAGGAAAGAATTTCCGGTGTGGGTTGAGGATAAGTAAGTGCAGGAACTTTGCGGGAAGTGAGGGCATGTAAAAAAGCACACCATTGTATAAAATCCTGACATCGCTGATGCCTCTCAAATAAGCGATTATTAGGACTTAAAGCGGTTTTTCACACAAGATAGGGGTTAATATGCTGAAAATGACCAGCTTTAAGCGTTTGGCACGATTCTTGCTTATGTTTCTTGAGAGACAAGGTTTGTGCATAGATATATAGATATTGGGAAATTCAGATGTCCAAAACAAACAGCATAATAGCTATTATCGAGGCCGGTATAAAGGCTGAAGGCCTTCGCCAGAAAGCGATCGCTAATAATGTTGCCAATCTTGAAACGCCGGGATACCGCAGGATTGATGTCAAGTTTGAAGAGTTACTTGCCAAATCCCTGGATTCATCCGGTTCAGTTGACCTTAGTAAACTTGAGCCGCAGATTTATAGGCCCAAACAGACACCGGTAAAGTCAAACGGCAACGATGTTACTTTGGAAAGCGAAGTGGGTGCAATGATTAAAAATAGTCTTCGCTACACGACATATATTCGGCTGCTCAACAAGAGATACAAACAGATTGAATTGGCAATAAACGTAGGTGCAAGATAGTAATCCATTGTTGGCTGCTATGGTTCGCGGTGAGCCGGACAAGGCCCGGCAAAGAAAGAGAAAGGGACAGAAAATGGAAGTTGACAATCTCTTCGGCCCTATTGATATAGCAATTTCGGGTTTGCAGGCACAGGGCAAACATATGGAAGTGATTTCGTCGAATGTTGCCAATGCCCGCACAAGCGATGCCGGTAAGGGTGAGCCCTATCGCAGGCTCGAAGCGGCGTTCAAATCAGATGGCGATTTGGGCGGTGTTGAGCTGGGCGAAATTCTTCCGGATATGGGTGATTTTCTTAAGGTTTACGATCCCAGCAGCCCTCGGGCGGATGAGCAGGGATACGTTTCAATGCCCAATATAAATTTACCGCTTGAGATGATGAATCTGAGTATTGCAACACGGATGTATCAAGCCAATGTAGCGGTTTTGAAGCGTTACCAGCGAATGGTGGAAACCACGCTCGAATTACTTCGATAAGTTGAGGAATAAGTAATGGTTAACTTAAATGCAAATATAATTGGTGTCCAAAACTCAATGAAAAGTATTTTGGAACCACGCTCGGTACAATCCAGGAACAATCTCGATTCTTCCGGGATGCCGAAAGTGGGTAGTTCCGACGACGAGAAGGCGGACTTCGCTAATGCGGTGAAGAACTACATATCCAAGGTTGACGACCTTCAACAGACATCAAATATGTCCATAAAAGATTTGTTATCGGGTAAGAATGAGGATATCACCTCAGTGATCTCGGCGGTGGCTAAAGCGGATATGAGTTTTAAGCTTCTTGTGGGCGTTAGAAATAAGCTGATTGAAGCGTATAAGCAAACTATGAATATGCCGTTGTAATTGGTGAGTAGTGAGTAGTGAGCAGCCAATTAACCACTCACCAATTACCACTCACCGATTAATGAAAGGGCTTAATGAACTTTTTCCAAAAGATAAGTGCGATTTGGCAAAAGATAGGTCTCGTTCAGCGGGCCTTGCTTATTGCGCTTTTCCTTACTTTCGTTGCTGCCGGTGCTCTGCTTACTTATTGGGCCCGCAGGCCTGATATGAGAATGTTATACCAGGAAATTGCACCTGAAGAGGCGGCTAAGATTACAGAGAAAATTAGTGATAAAGGTATTGCTTACGAATTGCGAAACGGCGGGACGAGTATCTACGTGCCGAGAGAACAGGTATATCAGCTTCGTTTGGATATGGCAAAAGAGGGTCTTCCGATAGGTGAGCAGGGCGGTTACAAGATATTTGATAATGAAAAAATCGGCATCAGCCCGTTCGTCCAAAGCGTCAACCTCAAGCGGGCACTACAGGAAGAGCTTGCCAAGAGCATCCAAATGATAGACGGTGTCGTTCACGCCCGTATCCATTTAGTAAGCCCTGAACAAACGCTTTTTACACCTGATGCCGGCAAAACCACCGCTTCCGTGGTTCTTCGACTAAGACCTGGTTATAAATTAAGCACTTTGAATATCGCGGCAATTACTCATCTGGTCTCCGGCAGTGTTGAAGGGCTTACATCGGAAAATGTTACCGTGATAGACAGCCGGGGCAATCTTCTTTCCCGTGAATCTGACCCGACTATGGCCAGCGGGGCAAGTACTGTTCAGGATTATAGGGAAAGGGTGGAGCAGAACTTAGCCAGAAAGGTTGAGGATATGCTTGCTACTGTTTTGGGACCCGGCCGGGCAACGGTAAAGGTTAGTGCCATTATTGATATGAACAGCGTTAGCACCGTTACAGAAAAGCTTGACCCAAAGGGAGTGCCTACAAAAGAAGAGATTGTAAGCGGCTCTGAAAACGGAGCCAGCACACCATCGGCCGAGGGCGGGCCAGCCATACCGGGAATCACAAAGAAAGATGAAACAATCACTACTGAATACGAGGTCGGCAAGACTGTAAAGCAAGAGATTGTTTTGCCGGGCCAAATAAAATCTCTGAAAGTAGCGGCTTTTGTTGACTTATCTGTATCAGACGCTAATGATGCAGGCTCCGGTAGCAGCACTGCAAAGATAATGCAAGAATCTGATGTAGTGGCAATTATCCAAAACGCTCTTGGTCTTGAGGATGAAACTGCAATCAAAGTAGTTGATGTTAAGTTCAATCGTCCGCTTGAATCTCTGGTTGAAGAAGAGCCGTCCACTTGGCCTCGCTATATAGCGATTGCCCGCCAGGCTTCTTTAGGCATTATGGCAGTTTGCGCGCTGCTCGTTCTTCGTATGTTCCGTGGTGCAAAGAGTAAGGTGGCATCGATTGCCGCGGCAGGGCAATTGTCCGAAGCTGAAGGGGCCGCCGGGTTTCTTCCAGGTGGAGGCGGGAGCTCGGAGCCATTAGTCTTGCGCAAACAGATAGCCGGTGCTTTGGAACAAGACCCTGAGCGTGTCAGGCAATTGTTTGCCAGTTGGCTCGAAGAAAAGCCGGAATAAAAATCGCAATGCATGAATCGTAATGCGTATAGCGAAACAATAAGCAGCACGATATACAAGACGCGAATATCGAATGCCGAACAAGGAATATCAAATATCGAGCAGAAAATATTTTCGAACGAGATACAAGGCAGGTATCCGTCCGTTGCGGGCTTCTGACTCGTCGCGGCGGAGGCCGAGGCCGCAGCAGGACGGGCGGCTCCGAGATACGAAAAAGGCATTAACGGGTAAACAAAAAGCTGCAATGTTGTTGATGAGTCTGGATACGGCAACCGCTTCTGAGCTTCTCAAAGGTGTTGATGCCAAAGTGGTACAGGAATTGGCAGCGGAATTGGCACATCTGGATGCCGCTGATTCAAGCAGGAACAGGCAGAGCTTGAAACTTGCCCGGCAGTTCTGTAATTCACTGCAGCCCAACCATGGTTTTCGTCTTAAAGGTTTTCT
>CAZLIO010000266.1:0-5692 GCA_964559025.1 uncultured Pirellulales bacterium
CTCCATCTCGATATTACCCTGAATTGGCCTTGCTTTGAAAGTGTTTGCACTCGCTGTCTATCTGCTACGACTGTACCCAGATATGAGTTTTTGTACCCTATGCGTTGATGGCGGCAAGATTTTCCGATATTAGGGAAGATTTGTCCTTTCAGATATCGAACAGTGAAAGTAGAAATGGTCTGTTAGAGATTTCTGTAATTTTTCAGGCTTTCTAACTGCTGTATTAACAGTAGGTTACGTGCCGAAAACAGCAGAAGCAGTTTTTATGTGGCACGCTAATTGCTAATTCCTAAGCAGTAGTAAAAGCTCTTTGAAAAAAAGTAACAGCTCAGTTTAAGACGCTGCGCTATCCGTTGATGTATGAGAGGGTCCCTGGCAAGATGCCAGACCAAGCCTCGTATATCGGGCGTGGATAGAATACCAGCAGAAACTGCAGAAGTTTTACAAAGCTTCTTCAGTTCGAAAAAACGGTTTGCGAAGATTCAACCCGGCTGGTTATCCAAATGGATGGCTGGCCGGGTTTTTTTTGTGGTAATAATTGTCGCAAAAGAGCAGCAGGACAAAAGAGTAATACTGCAACAAAAATTGCATAAAAGACATAAAGGTTCTTTGAAAAAGTAGTAGCTCAGTGCATAACGCTGCGCTATCCATTGATGTATGAGAGGGTCCCTCGCAAGATGCCAGACCAAGCCTCATATATCGGGCGTGGATAGAATACCAGCAGAAACTGCAGAAGTTTTACAAAGCTTCTTCAGTTCGAAAAAACGGTTTGCGAAGATTCAACCCGGCTGGTTATCCAAATGGATGGCTGGCCGGGTTTTTTTAATGGGAAAAATTAAAACAGGTTGAAAGTTAAGGAGAAATAAAGATGAGTGTTGCCTTAGCAGCAGGTGTGACAGGTTTGGAGTCCTACCAGAAAATGCTTGATTTAGCCGGTGATAATTTGGCTAATGTTGGTACTACCGCATTTAAGTCCAGCCGAATAACATTTTCGCAACTGCTTAGTGAGACAATCAAAACGGCGTCTCAACCAACAAGCACGGTTGGCGGAACCAACCCCCAGCAGATAGGCCATGGCGTTGGGATAGCAAGTATAACACCAATGATGACACAGGGCAATATCGCAAATACAGGCAATTCCCTGGATTTGGCAATAGAAGGCGAAGGCTATTTTGTATTGAATGATGGTGCGAAAGACTTATACACTCGTGCGGGTGCATTCGCGATCGATGCAAACTCGCGTATGGTCGACCCTGCCACCGGCTACATAGTTCAACGTATTGGTACAACCGGTGAAAGTGATGGTTTCCAGACAGCAGGTGACAGTGATGTTCGCATTCCCACTGACATATCGATGCCGGCAAGGGCCACTTCAGAAGTTAGAGTAGCCGGCAACTTAAGCACCACTGCGAAATTCGCTGATACGCAAATAAACAAACTGACTTCCAATATTGCTTTTACAGTCGGCGGATCCCCCGCCAGCGTAACTACCAAGATTTCAGAACTTGACCAATACACCGGAACAACGTGGGCCGATGGCACGATTACCTTCTCGGGTTATAAACCGGACGGAACCGCTTTAGGTATCAGTCCGACCACCGACCTGACGATGGCTGTTACTTCGACCACGACAATACAGAATGTACTGGACTACTTAAACGCTGACGATGGTGGTGCGAGGACTGCGGAGATTCAGACGGTAACACTGACGGGCGGTGGTGGGGTACCAGATGAAGGTAAGTACACCTTAACATACGATGGCGCAACAACCACGGAGCTTGACTATGATGCAACTGTCTTGCAGATTACGGCTGCCCTTGATGCCTTGTCAACCACTCCTGCTACCGGTGGCATAACACCGTCAGGAATTTTGGCGACTGGTACAACTTTTGCTTTTGATAGTTCAATGGGTGATTCAGATGGTGAGGTTCCCCTGATTACAATTACCAGTGTTGGTTTAAAAGATGGTGGTATAGATGTAACTGGAGTGTGTGCAGAAACCGTAAAAGGGCATGGTCCGCACGGTGTTCTTGACGATGCGACGGCGTCTTTGGTTAACGGTAAGATACGTATAACCGATGCACAAAGTGGATACAGTGAATCGGATTTCAAAATGGCCTGGTCAGACAGTTACCTGACTATGCCCGCCTATTTCGAGGTAACTACAGTCGGCGGTGAGGAAGTCAAGAACGTTAATATCACAGTTTTTGACACTCAGGGTGGTAAACACGTTCTTTCAGGTGCGTTTGTCCGGACAGCTACGGCCAATACCTGGGATATGATACTGACATCAATAAGCGGCAATATAACTGATATAACATTTGATAATCGCCGGATAAATGGTGTGGAATTCTATGCCAGTGACGGTTCCTTCAAAGGCCTAAATGCTGCGACAGGTGATACTGCACAGTTTACAGTAACCTTCGCCCATGATCCTGGAAATCCACAGATAATCAATGTATCGATGGGTACAGTAGGGCAGTTTAACGGGTTGACACAATTTGACGCAAACTCAACTGCGGTGGCAAGGGAACAGGATGGCTATGCAGCAGGGAGTTTTTCAAACCTCTCGGTCAGTAACGATGGTCTCGTGATTGGCTCCTTCACCAACGGTATCAAAAAGAATATTGCTACCTTACAGCTGGCATTATTTCAAAACCCAACAGCTCTGGAGTCTCTCGGAGACGGGTACTTTTCACCCTCAGCTAACTCTGGCGGAGCAATAGCTACGCAGGCCCTGAGCGGCGGTGCCGGGTCTCTTCGTGGTGGGGCATTGGAAGGCTCCAATGTCAATGCAGCAAAAGAGTTCATTAGTCTGATTCAAGCTCAAAACTATTACCAGGCCAACGCAAGGACCATCAGGATCGCCAATGATATGCTTAGAGAGCTGACTAACCTCATCAGGTAGCGACCTTGAAACTTTAAGATGTTAAATCGACTCCTTAAATCGATGTGTCATTTTTGACGCAACCCTGCCGGGATATGACTTCCCGGCAGGGCTACACTTTCTGATTTTCAGTCACGTTTTCAAGTAGGTGAGCTTAAGCTCCTGGTTTAATTTACAAATATTTGCGAGCAATATGTTCAGTCTCGCCTGGAGTTGAGTAAGGTCCTCCTTAGCTTGTCTGCGGCGGGCGATTTCCTGCTGAAGCTGTTCACGGTTTTCTTTTAGTGCCTTCTCCGCCTGCTTCTGCTTGGTGACATTATTTTGCAGTTTTTTGTTCGCTGCTGTCAGCTCAGCGATTTGCTGTCTGAGGTGTACTTCGGTCTGCTTGTGCTCGTTTACTGCCTGTTCGGCATCGGCTTTGATTTTGGCCATTTCTTCTGTGTGAATATTTTCCTTTTTTTCAGAATCCGCCATTATTTTTTCTATGGTTTCATTATAGCTTTTTTCCTTTGCCTCAATCTCTGATCTAACCTTAGTGACAGTTTCTTCAGCCTCGGTCTTAATATTATCTATTTGGCCAGCAGCCTTGTCGGCCCGAGCTTTTTCCCTGGCTATTGTATCCTCGGCTTCTGATTTGAGTTTGGCAAGCTGTTGTTGATACTCAGTTTCGATATTAGCAACTGCCTTTTCAGCATTGGCTTTTGCTTTTGTCTTTTGTTCGGTTAGCATCTGCTCGAGTTTTATGTCGGCTGCTTTTAACTCATTGGCCTGTTGCTTAATGTGCTGCTCAAGCAGCTCATTGTCTATTTTCAGTTTGTCTTCTGCCTGGGCCTGTTCGGTTATTTGATGTTTGAGCTGCTCGTTTGCCGAGGTCAATTCGTCAATCTCCTGTTTGAGTGTATCTGCTGCCTCTCGGTGTTCGGATATTTGACTTTGAAGCTGTTCGTTTGTTGCTAATGCTGTTATCAGCTCATCAGCCTGTTGTTTGAGTCGCTGCTGGATTTGCTGACGTTCGGTGATTTCGTCCTGGAGCTGTTCTTTGACGGCGGTTAATTCAGTATTTTGCTGGTTTAGGCGTTGCTCAAGCTGGTCGCGTTGTTCTTTGAGCTCATTCTCTGTGTTCTCGTGTTCAGTTATTTGATGCTGGAGTTGTTGGTTTGCCGCTGTCAGCTCTATTATTTGGTTGCTGAGATGACGCTGAGCATGGGCGGGTTGGATTGTATTTGTAGCAAAAACGACAAGTCCGATGGTTTTACCTTCTTTGTCCCTGGCCGTGGTCATTTTGGTCTGAGAGCAGAACACTGTTCCACACTTTCGCATATGTTCTACCGGGCCGGCAAGTTGGCCCCTGCGTTTGGTTTCTTCAATAAAATCAGCCACGAGGGTTTTCATTTGCTCTTCGGTGTGAAATTCACTAATGTGCCTGCCAATCAGCTCCTCAGTGGCGTCGTAGCCATGCATCGCGACCCAGGCAGGATTAAAGAAGCGAATGGTTCCAGCCAGGTCGATCACGACAATCCCATCAGCAACCTGTTCAGGGATTACTGTTATCTGCTGCAGTATCTGCTCGATTTGCTTATCAGCAGCAATTATATCATCCATTGGGCCAATCCAGAAAAGACTAACGCCACGTCACTACTTATACCTGCTGAAGATTTATTAGTTAGTATGCGTTTTCATCACAATACTCGCATATTGCCCCCATCCCTGATAGGCAATGAAAATATTATAGCAATTTATAGACCAAAGGTCAAGATTTTAATTGTCGACAAGCGATAGGGCTATGCCTTGGGATGCGATACTGCTGTTTTTTTATGCAGGTACGAGAGAGGGCTGGTTTGTCTTTGTGGGTTGAGCTCTTGTGCGTTCGGGAGCCTGTGGAGATGCGGATTGTACCTGATGCCCCTCGTCTGAGACAGGGATGTTCAGAGTGCTCTTTGATTTTAGTATTGCTTTGAAGATATTAGCCTCTGTTACCAGGCCCAGCACTTTGCCCTGCTGATCTGCAACAGGCAAAGCCCGCACGCGAAACCGACACATATTTCTCATTATAGCTCCAAGCGGCATCTGCGGGCTTATGACATGCACGGGTTTGCTCATTATCCATTTGATTCTTATTTGAAGAGTAGCATCATCCAGAGGCCTGCGCCATTTGGCAAATACGGGTCGCAGGTAGGGACTGATTGTGCCTGTTAGGTCGGACCTTGATACAATACCTTCCAATATTCCGTTCCGGCCTACCATCACATAGCCTGCATCATGTTGCTGCATTTTTGCAAAAGTCTGCTGGACGCTATCATCAGGACTTCCCCAAACAAGCTCTTTATGCATAATATTTTTTGTGCATAATTCTGAAGTTTTACGGGAGTGCTCGCCCGGAAGAACTGCCGGCGATTGTGCCATTGGTTCCCGCAAGGCGGGGGCCCTTTGGAAGGTTTTAAAAATCGGCTGCTCTTTACTTTCATCCATCATCGCCGCTTCTTCTTCAGCTTCGATTTCGGCTATCGTATCAGTGTATGCCCTTGCCTTTTCTACGACTTCAACCTTGACCTTGGCTATCACCTCTTTGGCTTCAGCCATAACCTTGGCTATTGCTTCTTCGGCTTCAGCCTTAACTCTGGCTATTGCCGCGACTTGGGCCTTAACCTTGGCTATCGCCTCTTCGGCTTCAGCCTTGACTCCTGCCGTCGTATCGGTGTACGCCATCGCTTTTTCTTCAACTTCAGCTTCTGACTTTACCTTTTGCTCCGCTATCGTTTCTTCGGCTTCAGCTTCTGACTTTACCTTTTGCTCCGCTATCGTTTC
>CAZLIO010000267.1:0-5670 GCA_964559025.1 uncultured Pirellulales bacterium
CTATGCCGAAAAAACCTGCTGTAATATGGAAAATGCAGCGGGATTATCAGCCCAGGGACAATCCTAATGTTTTTGCAATGGAACGAATATGTGTGGCGGCCAGGCGGTATTCTTCCGCGTTTGGTAAGTGCTCTAACATTAGCGGAGTATTCGGGAATTTACTCAATTCTCTCAAAGTAAAGACAAAGTTTGAATTGCATTTGAGGATACAGCTGCTATACTTCGTGTTGCGTATCCTTCGGCCCATTCGACGGCGCTCAGGGCAGGCTACGCTCAGGACAGGTGTGGTATTACGCAAAAGACGTTATGCAAGATGTAGGATAGAAGAATTTAAGCTGAGGCAAGAAGTGAAGTTCCAGGTTTTTAAGAACGGTAAGGTTGTTGATAAATTCACATTATGCGGAGCTTATCTTTTCGGTGGTGACGGAATCGGTATCCGCCGAGCCCAGATTACCTTTAAGAACGGTTTTATCGAGTGTAAAAGGCCTAATCTGGAAACGGCAGGATTGGCTTTACTGTGGCCTATAAATGGTCTTGGCAAGGTGCTTTTGCCAACGACCTGCCTGCCTGAAAGAGAGCGTCCGTATAATTTGAATGTGGAGATAGCTCGTGCAAAGCTAATGCAAATTGTCAACAAGCGAGAGGACTGGTTGTTTTTTAACAGCATAGAGGATTTAGGAGATATTTGCAAAGAGGGCCAGGATTTATTTGTTCGGGCAATTCAAAATATTTCAGATGCGCCGCAATCGTCTAAACTGGCGGATGATTCACTTAAAAAAGCTATAGTTTTTTCTGAAAAGCTGGCAGTAAAACAGGGGGAGTCGCTTTTTGAGACAAGGAGCAAGAGCCATGGTTTTGGTCGAGGCTGCCTTGGATGCAGAGTTGACCCAGTGGAGATTGGTAATCCTATATACGTTGAGAAGCTTCTGGACTTGTTCGGTTCTGTAACGATTCCAATAAACTGGGCCCAGATAGAGTCTCATAAGGGCAGTTATGATTTTTCGGTGGTTGATGCCTGTGTTGATGTTCTTTGTGAAGAGAAATTGTCGCTCAGCGCAGGGCCGTTACTTTGTTTCTCAACAAAGTATCTTCCCAAGTGGCTGCTTCACAGCGGAGCAGGTTTTGAAAAGATACGAGAAGCGGCGTATCGATTCATTTCAGAGATAGTCGCTCGTTATTGTGGGGTTGTTAGTGCCTGGTGCGCCATAAGTGGTTTGAATGTGTTTAACCACTTTGGATTCAGGTTCGAGCAGATTTTGGAAATGACACGAGCGGCGAATATGGCTGTAAAACAGTGCAGCGACAGGGCTTTGAAGATAATAGAAATCAGCAACCCGTGGGGCGAATATTATACGACAATACCCAATAGTATTCCGCCATTAGTGTATATGGATATGGTAGTGCAGAGCGGGATTAATTTCGATGCGTTTGGTCTGCAAGTCCGATTTGGTAAAAATCAATCGGGTATGCACGTTAGAGATATGATGCAAATATCGGCAATTCTGGATTCCTTTGGTCCTATAGCCAAGCCTTTGTATGTGACCGATGTGGAAGTTCCGAGCCAAAATGGTTCCGGTTTGCAGGACGGAAAAGTTGCAGGCATATGGCATGAGGAGTGGAACCAGCTGCGTCAGGGGCAATGGATTGAGCAGTTCTGTAAAATAGCGCTCAGCAAATCGTTTGTTAACTCGGTGACATATTCGAACCTCACCGATACAGAGTGTGGTACCATAGCCAACAGCGGTCTGTTGACGTCCAAGCTCGAAGCCAAAGAATCATATCGAATGTTGAAGAAGCTGCACGACGGCATTTTCAGCCGGTAGATAAGTCATGGCTCGTGTTTTGTGGGTCGAAGGAGCGGCGCAATACAATATGAGAGAAGCCGGGCAAAAGAGGATTCAATCATTTGCGTTTGTTATCAGTGTTTGTGTGGCGGCTTGCGTATCCCTGGGCTTTGTTTCTGAATTTGTTGGGGCTGGTCAAGCCAGCAAAATTGAATTAGAGGGCCGAATAAATCCGAACGATGCGTCCATAGCGAGTTTGGTGAGATTACCAGGCGTAAGCGTTGGACGAGCCGGGGCAATAGTAGCGTACCGCGAAAATTTCAGTGGGAAAGACGGTGAAAGTCCAGCCTTTCGAAATTGCAATGATTTGCAAAAAGTCAGAGGCATAGGGCCTAAAACGGCACAAAATATGAGCGAATGGCTGAAATTTGAATAAGAATTGAGTATAGAATCGGCCGATTCGGGTATCATCAAGATGGATAAGCCCTGATACGTGTATAGATTGTCCAGGAAATATTGGTTAATAGAAGTGACAATGTTTTTCAAACGATTAATCCCTTTATCACTGGTAGTGCTATCGACAATTTTCGCCGGCTGTTCGCAGCAGCAGATAACCGAGCAGCAAATCATTAATACGGCGAAAGCGATTCATAAAAAGGCGCTAACCCTTGACACCCACGTTGACATTCCTGGTGCTCAGTACGCCACAGAGGCGCTTGATCCGGGGATAGACAATCCGAAACTCAAATGCGACCTGGTTAAAATGAATAAAGGCGAAGTAGATGGCGTGTTCCTGGCTGTATTCGTTGGACAGAAAAAGCGCGACGCCGAAGGATACAAAAACGCATATGAATCTGCGATGGTTAAATTTGAGGCGATACACCGTTTGGCTGAAAAGATGTATCCCGACCGGTGTGAGCTTGCCACATCGCCCGGGGAGGTTGAACGGATTGCAAAAACCGGCAAAAGAGTTATTATGATCGGCATAGAGAACGGGTTTGCAATTGGCAAAGACCTGTCAAATGTTGAAAGGTTTTACAATCTTGGTGCCCGATATATTACGTTGAGCCATAATGGCCACAATGATATTTGTGACTCCTGCAATCCGAGGAAGAAACTTGGTGACAAGAAAGCTGAGCACAATGGCCTAAGCAAATTCGGCGAAAAAGTCGTTGCGGAGATGAACCGGCTTGGGATTATAGCTGATGTATCTCATATTTCTGTAGAGTCCTTCTATGATCTTATCAAGGTCTCGAAGGCGCCGATTATCGCCTCACATTCGGGATGCCGCGCACTGGCCGAACATTCGAGGAATTTAGACGATGAGCAATTGAAGGCGCTTGCACAAAATGGAGGTGTTATTCAAGTTGTAGCGCTCGGGGGCTTTTTGAAACTGGGTTCACCGCCGCCTGCCGACGTAAAAATTTATGTTGACCATATAGACCATGCGGTTAAGGTTGCGGGAATCGAGCACGTTGGTATCGGTACTGATTTTGACGGCGGTGGTGGTATTGCGGGTTTTAATGACCACTCCGAAGCGTTGAATGTTACTATTGAGCTCGTTAGACGGGGATACTCCGAAGAGGATATTTCAAAGATATGGGGAGCTAATTTTCTCCGTGTCTGGCGCGAAGTGGAAAAAGTAGCACAAGAATTGCAAAAAGGCCCTAAAGATGGATGAGTGTGAAAAGAATAAGCCGCTTGAGCAATATTGTGGCACAGGTGGAAAAAACGAATCCGTCGACGGGGGAAGGATTGGCGTCGTCGGTTCTGCTCCGGTTCCTTCCAGCCGTGCCAGAGCCACGGCTCGGCAGGTTGCCGCACTGATACTGTTGTTAGCCGTGTCCCTCATGTTGCCGCTGGTTAACTTAGGTGAGCCCGAGCTCGGCAGCCCGCACGAGGCCCGCGTGGTAATGACCGGTCATAACATGGCCGAGTCCGGCGACTGGTTAGTGCCCTACTTTAATGGGGCTTTGCGTTTGCAAAAGCCAGCGCTGCCTTACTGGACCATTGCGGTTCTGGCCAAAACCTTTGGGCCGCTGGACGAGTGGTTATTCCGCCTGCCCTCGGCACTGATGGGCATAGGAGGTGTTATACTAACACTGCTGATAGCACGGATTGTGTTTGATTGGAAAACCGGACTTGTTGCGGCACTAATCCAGTCGCTTACGATAAAATATGTAATCGAATCCCGGTTGGCAAGGGTTGATATCTACCTGACATTTTGGGTGTTGGTCTCTTTGTTTTTACTGTCGGTGATTTTTTTCGGCAAGCGGCGTCGAGACTGGCTTTGGCTGTTTCTCTGGGCTGCCATAGCAATGGGCTTTTTGGCCAAGTGGATTGCGGTGTTTATATTCGTGA
Source organism: uncultured Pirellulales bacterium (assembly GCA_964559025.1). Classification (GTDB taxonomy): domain Bacteria; phylum Planctomycetota; class Phycisphaerae; order Sedimentisphaerales; family Anaerobacaceae; genus NIOZ-UU13. The sequence goes on from CAZLIO010000267.1 coordinate 4,146, forward strand.
TGCCCCCAATGTTGTACGGTCTTCTGGCTTACCCGGAACGCCGAGCTCGTCTGAAGTGGCACTTGCTGGGGGTGTTCATCTTTTCGTTGTTGGCGCTATCGTGGGTGGCACTGCTTGTCAACAGGTTAGGCTGGGAAACTGTGCAAACGGGTTGGGCAGGCGAGATTAGCGAAAATGTTACGTCGGCGTATCACCGAGCCAATCATGGGATATTCTATTACCTTGGGCAGCTTTTTGTGCTGAGCTTTCCCTGGTCTGCTCTGGTTCCGGTGGCATTGACGGTTCCGTTTTGGCCTCAGTCCAAGCCCGAGAGACGTAAACTGCTTTGGTTAGCGTTGACCGTTTTTCTGGCTATAGCAGCCTTGTCGCTGGTCAGTAAAAAGAAAGCCGATTACCTTCTTCCGGCGTTGCCGTTTATGACGATATTAGCAGCGAAAGCGTGGGAAATCCTGACCGATGAGATTTCGGCGTACCAAGGTGAGAAAGGGAAAATCCGGCGTGGTGCACTCGGTATATCGCAAGCAGCGATTTTTGTTTTGGCCGGAGTGGCCGTTTTGGCTTACTGTTTCTTCGACGACGAGATGCAGCGATATGCTGCAATTACTGTCTCTGGCCTGAGCTTGGGCATAGGGGGGATTGTAGCCGGCTATTTCATCTATAAGGGCAAAGGATGGCCGGCGCTCGTGTCATTGTTTTTCGGTACAGCCATTTTTGGTCACGTGCTTTTTGGGATTTTTCTGCCCCGTGAAACTCGGATTTCATCTGCAGATTTTGGTCGGAGCATAGCAGAGGTTGTTGGCGAATCGCCGCTGGTTTATTTCAACGGCCAGGATGACACATTGATATATCATCTGGACCGCACGATTCCCCGGGAAAACGAGGTAGAGCAATTACGCAGTTTTGTTGAGAAACATCCCGATACGTTTGTTCTGGCGCGAGGCAAACATCTCGATGCCGCCCGTGAAGTTACGGAGCATATTGTTCTGCACCATCCGAATTTTCGGGACGTTTCCATACCATTGCCTGGTAAAGACGATATAGCCTTCGACATTTATCTATTGCACCACGGTGATTCAGTTGGGCCGGTGAGTGAGTATGCCAGTTTTTCTCCTGAGCCGCCTGACTGGTTAAACGTAAAGAATTTGTGGTTGGCGTTTGGATTTATGGCCCAGGGGATGTTTTTCAGCCGCTTCCTGTTACAATGGATTGTTTCTGAAAAGAAAAAGAAATCAGTAATACCGGTAGGGTTTTGGTGGCTTAGTCTTGCAGGTGGGATAATGCTTTTTAGCTATGCTGTTCACCGCATGGACCCGGTTTTTATTGTCGGCCAGGGAACTGGGGTCTTTATTTATCTGCGGAATCTGTACTTTATTTATGCCAAGCGCCCATCGCAGGGATTGCCGCGTCCGGAGGAATCTGGGCCGATTCAATAGCGTAATGTGTGCTGCTTATGGAGATAGCAATGTGTTGTGCAAAATTGCAGGTTAGGCATATATTATTTAAGAAAATTGTTTTTTTGATTTTC
>CAZLIO010000268.1:0-5661 GCA_964559025.1 uncultured Pirellulales bacterium
CGATCCCCTGTGCGGCAGATCAATCCGGGGGCAAAGACCTGGGCCATGGATCCGGGCGGTACCTGCCCCAAATAAGGTCCCTTGGCAAACGGTTCGGCGAACGCTTGGATAGAACTGAATCCCAAAAAAGCAGCAAGCCAAATCATTTTTTTCTTTATCTGCTTCATAACAGATCTCCTTTTCACTCGCCTGATATTCCTTAAGGCTATCTATAGGATTCGGGTAGATATTCCTTGAGTTCAACCCAATAGATATCGGACGAGTCGCGACTCGAATTCTCACACCACCCGTTGCTGCGGTTGAAGAACAGGTACTTCTTGTCCGGCGAGATTCTGGGGCCGTGTTCAAAATAGGCAGAATTAATCCGAGGACCCATATTCTTAGGTTTGGACCAGGTTCCGTCCGGCAAACGCAGGGTCAGGTACAGGTCCCGCAGCCCATAACCTCCCGGTAGATTTATGGCGGTGAATACCATAAAAGACTCATCCGGGGCAATCCCTGCATCGCCCCCTGGGAAATTCAAAGCGACAAATTCGTCCCGGGGCCAGGTGTTTCCCTCAAAAGGGACGACCCATATAATGCCTTTAGTGCCTTTCCAGTGTCCCTGCTTACGTCCGGAACCGATGTAGATATTATTATTCGCTGCTATAGAGCATGTAATTTCCTTGTTCGGAGAACTTAGTGGCGGTCCGAGTCTCTGCGGCTTGGTCCATCCACGTTCCGTTCGGTCGCAGCGATACAGATCGTAATGTTTGATCCGCGGATGCCTCTCGGCGATAGTACAGAAAATACTATTGGCATCCGGAGACAGACAGGGCGACCAGGGCGACCAATGATTCTCTATAATAATTTCTATACGCTTAGGCGCTGTCCAGCCCTGGTCCGTGTTTTCTGTGATAAAAACATCCCTGCCTCGCTTAAAACAAAGGGTGTTGGCGTCTGCAGAGAAGGTCGCAAAGGCCTCCCAGGTATGTGGCCGTGTATCACAGATCAATCCGGGAGCAAAGACCTGAGCGATCGGGCCGGGCGGGGTCTGTCCCAGGTAAGGTCCCTTGGCAAAGGGTTCTGCAAATGCCGGAAAACATCCAGCCCAAACCAAGACCAGAATGCAATATAGGGTGTTCCTTCTTTGCTTAATAGAAAATCTCCTAACGGATACTCAAACATACCTCATGGATACTCACACTGTGCCTGGCATCTCCTGTTACGGTTAATAGTACATAGCGAACATCCGTGATTGGGAATGTGTCCTGCAAAGGTTTCATAAGGCTCGCCGGCGTCGTGATGGTGCTGTTGTCAACCAGGAGTTGGTAAGGCTCGTCGAGGGTTGCCTTGGCTTCAATGATGAATTGACAGGACCCGGCCCCTTCACAGAACAGTGCTGTTTGATCGACCGGATAAGCATGGCCCAGGTCGATTTCGATCCACTGGGGATAGGTCTGAACCTGCCATGCGGTATCCAGTTTCCCATCCAATGCAGCACCTGCGGGATTGTCTTGGGTTTCGTCTGAGCACACAAGGGTTTTACCCAAGGTGATATTACACCCTGGCTTGACAATCTCCAGGGTGTCCATATAGAGGCCTTGTTGGATTGTCTCAGCCTCCGGAATGACCATAAATGTATTAGCACCTAACCGTAAATTCAGATCATAAGGGACAATAGACCAGGCATGCTGATTCACGGTGGGGGGCAGTTCAATAGTGATTTTATTTCTACCTCCACCTTTGCCATTGAGTATCGGTTCAGCAAAAACGGATTCCGGGTTGAGATTCATATATCGCATATAAGCGGTCCTGATCCCGGCTTTCGTGACATCGGTTTCCCACTCTACTGAGCAGTCTTCACCAAACAGGTGAATATAACCCTGTCCTGAATAGTCGGGTTGAGTGGTCTCTATCGAAGCCCCCTGGAAAGCAGCACTTTCTGCTTCCAGGTATTGCGAGGCGGCGATCGTCAACGGGCTTTGCACCTTAAAAATATCCGTTATGTCACCGGTACCCTGGGGGCCCGATATGGCATAGGCACCGTGGAGACTATCAGCCCCGGCTCTCATACCACAGTAGCCCTCCTGGGAACCGAAAATCGACACCAGGTCCCCGGATTGCGAGTAACGCCGCAAAAAGGTCTGACAGCTCGTCCCCCCGGACGGTCCCCCTTGACATCCAACAGCGACCATATCGTGTGATCCATCCAGAGAGAGAAAAATGGACTTTGTATTAGACCAGCCGCCGTCCTGAAAACGACGAGACCAAACCTCCTGGCCCTTGAGGTTGTATTGAATGACCGTTGAGAGCCAACCGCTTTCCCTTCCGACCAGGTATACGTGCCCAAGGTCATCGGCACAGGCATTCATAAGCTTGTCGAATCGATGCTCCAGGGGACAAGTTTCAAGGAGGACACCATTGGCATCAAAGGTGGCGACGTATCCAGGCTCGCCCACCAGAGCGACGGTTCCGTTCGGATCCACGCCCACACCCAGTCCGGTGTTAGCATAAGACTCACTGACTTGATTGAGCCAGACCAGTTCGCCGGTTGAATCAAACTTGGCCACAAAGGGACATTCACTCATATACTCCTCTATGGCGACGTTGCGGCCAATGGTCCCTTCGCTGACTATGCGGCAGGTCGTATTCCCGGCCACATAGCAGTTGCCGTTCCGATCCAGCCGGACACCGCAGGCGCCGTCAGACTGGGCACTTCCGAACTGTCGAATCCACACACAGGTACCCTCGGAAGAAATCTTGGCCAAAAAGGCATCCTGTTGAGTATCTCCGGTATCTTCGATCAGGTTCGGAGCAAGTGAGCCGTAGGTTTGGCCGCCCACGAAACAGTTGCCTTCAGCATCGACCGTTAGACAGGTACCGGAATCAAAATCCTCTGTTCCAAATGGGTATACCCACATCAGGTCACCGTCCGGGTTATATTTACTCAGGTAGGCATCTCTTCGTCCGAGATTTGGATATCCCGGGCCAAAATTTTCGGATGTATCGCCTATAACGAACGTACACCCGGAAACATCCCCAACCACAGTAGCAATAGTTGCACCCTGTAAGGACACCTTTTGCATCCAGGCCATTTCTAACTCCTCAGTGGCCTTAACGCACGTGCACAAGAACACCAAACAAAACACCAAAGCCAGCCGCCCTTCTTTTTTCATAGTCATGATCTGTCTCCTAATAAAATTGAATAAAATGAGTTGTTTTTTTGCCTCATACATAATCTCCCTTCACGAGGGATAAACATCTGGGCTCTAATATGGTCATCCCGCAAAAAAAGATTTGTTTCAGAAGAAAACTAAGCGAAATGAATAAAGATGAAGATGCAATCAGCCACTGATTCAGTGACCACAGGCGCGACAATCCACATACATTTCCTTAAAAATATTGAAACACATCACACGCTAATGGGATTATTAATATACTATGAGAGAGCTTCTACAATGTGCTTGGCAGGAACTGAAACGTAGCAAGATACGCACCTGTACCACACTGCTGGGCTATGCCCTGGCCGTTTTTGTCGGGGTGTTGTTAACGCATGCGCTGATTTGGACACAACAGGCCGGTGATACGATCCTAAATCACACCGGCACACACTTTATCGCCTTTGTTCCCACAGAACGGTCACTCTGTCCCCCCTGTGCGGCCCAATGGCTCAAAGAGCATTCTGCCGAGGGATTCACCGCCCTGGGTGTATCCACCAGACTGATCCCCGCCGATTTTATCCACAAGGTCATGGCCTTGGAGACCGTCGCGGAAGCCGCCGGCTATTTGCAGTACCGTTTGCGGGACCCAAAGGATGATCACTTGCTCACAATAGGGGGTATTGATCCCAATAAACGTATCGTACTGGGCACTACCTGTTGTGCTGCCGGAGATATTGTGGAAGGGGAGTTTTTATCGGCCGACTCCAACAACGCTGTGATGCTGGAGCAGGCCTATGCCAAGATCAGGGGCCTGCATGCCGGTAGTCAGTTTGAGTTACTGGGTGAATCTTTGTCTGTGGTAGGTGTTGTCAATCCCGGTGTACGTCCGGCCAAGGCCGATATCTACATGCACCATAGGGATGCTTCACGTTTGGTACGCAAACGCATGCAACAATCCGGCCCGGATACCCTCTACAACATGATCCTGGTCGAAGTGAGTACCTCGGACGTACAAGAGGAGGCCATAGGTGCCGTAAAACAACTCTGGGTGGATCTGGTTATCTCAAGCTATGCCTGTTACAAACCGGCTGCCCAAGCCTCGGCTATCCACAACACGGCATTGGGCTCCTTGATTGTTGTGATTGGCTTAGGTGCTGTGCTCTTTGCGATGAAATCACAAATGGCCACGGTTTTTGAACGACGCCGGGAGCTGGGCATTCTCAAGGCCATTGGTTTTACCAATATCGAATGTGCCCAGCTCATATTTAGTGAATCCCTGTTCCAAGCCCTGCTGGGAGGTCTTCTGGGTTGTGGGGCTGTTCTTTTCGCCCTGCTTGTTATTCCCGCCACCAAATGGGGCCTGCTCCCGAACCAGGTATGGATCATTCCCCGACTCTTTTTAATAGCCTTGGTCTTGTGCCTCTTGGGAGGTGCTGTAGCGGGCAGCATCCCTGCCCATTTGGTGGTGCGCTCCTGTCCGTCAAAACTGTTACGTTGTGCAGAGTAAACATGAAAACATCCAATCTCAATCCATCCCATCCCGTTTTACTGGAGTGTCTTAACCTAAGCAAGGTTTTTTACCTGCATGGCCGAGAGATACCGGTCCTAAACGGGGTTCAATTGTCCGTACAGCAGGGCGAGAGCGTGGTCATCTCAGGACGAAGCGGGACTGGCAAGTCCACACTTCTACAGATCCTGGCCGGCCTTGATCGCCCCACAAAAGGAACTGTGACACTAAACAATCAATCCCTAACGACACTCTCCAATCAGGCCCTGTCACTCATTCGACAAACCCAGATTGGAATGATCTTCCAACGCTTCAACTTACTCCACTCCTGGACCGCCCTGGAAAATGTTCAAGCCGCCCTTTTCCACTCACCCCTGTCCTTATCGGAACGCCAACACCGGGCCCGTGCACTCCTGACCGACTTAGGGCTTGCCGAACGCTGTGATCATTTGCCCTTTGAACTTAGCGTCGGTCAGCAACAACGCGTGGCAGTGGCTCGGGCCCTGGTGAATTCACCGGCCCTTGTCTTTGCCGATGAACCCAGTGGTGAGGTCGATTCGGAAACCGGTGCTGAAATCGTTAATTGCCTGGTTCGTTGTGTGAAAAAGCAAAACAGCACCTTAATCGTAGCCACACACGGGACCTTTCCCACCCACATAGCAGATCGGTGTTTACACTTGACTGCCGGACAGCTCACCGAACATCCCGCCTGAGCATCCCCTAAAGGATCACCGGTTATCAGGCTCTATCTGAAAAATTGATCCGGCTGCATCGACGATAAGTTCAATATCGCCTGCTTCGCCGTCCTTGCCGGATCAAGGATTACCCTGGGCTCGGACTTGACTAAGTTACTTACTTGCAGCGACATTAATCTTGGGATGCGACTTGAAGAATGTCCAGGCAATCTCAGGTACGTTGCAGGTCGAAGGGGCAGGCATTCCATGACCTTGGTTCTTGAGCTTGTAAAGGACAACATCACCTGTCCCCTTTGGTGCTGCCCATCGTCGCACC
>CAZLIO010000269.1:0-5632 GCA_964559025.1 uncultured Pirellulales bacterium
TGTCCCAGTCCTCGTCTGTCGTCCTCCGCCTTGCCACCATCAGTTCCCGGCCCTCTAATTGACTGCGGGCTTCGAAGAAGAGGGTCAAAGCGTCGCTGGAAATGCTCGGAGACCAATCATACAGACCCCAATCTGTCGCTGGCCCCAGCCACACCGGAATACCCCAGTCATGGTTTATACTTGCTCGGGTCACTACGCATATATCGTAATCGAACCAAAAGGCCCAGTTGGAGTCGAAGTATAGCGACAATCCATCGGCTGAGATACTTGGATGATTCTCGCCAGCCAAACTGTTGACAATTGGTCCAATATTCATCGGTTCTTCCCAGTCGTCGCTTGTTGTTGCCCGTGTCGTCACCCATAGATCGAAACCACCGTACCCGTCGGGTCGGTCGGAGGCAAAGAACAGCGACAAACCGTCCGCCGAGATAGTTGGCCCAGCGTCCGCATACGGACTATTTATAGGTGGTGGAAGTGGCACCGCGGCGCCCCAGTCGCCATTTGTCAAGTCCCGCGTTGCCACCCATATGTCCCAGTCGCCCGGCCCTCCAGGTCGAAAGTAGGCGTCAAAAAACAGCGACAGTCCGTCATTCGAGATGTCTGGGGACCCTTCGAAAGCTAAACTGTTGACGATTGGCCCCAGATTCGTGGGCGTGCCGAAGGTGAAATCTGCGTTGGTAACCTCGGCAGCAAGGACCAGCACCAAAACCAATACGAGTGAAATTGTTTTTTTCATTTTATCACCCTTTCAAAATACTATGCGCACTTTCACCACATTAACCTTGTCTTTTGCGAAAACTCGATGATTGAATACCATTTGGACTTCTCCTCCAAAAAGTTTATTATACATGAATACCTAATATAACATCTGTTAAGTATTTTTCAAGAAAAAAACCGGCAAAATCACTTGAAATATTCGGGTGAGATAATTGGGTGGTCCAACTTTTTTAATGCTCTATATTCCGGCCTGCTCAATAGAGTATTTGATTTAACTACAGATATATTGGGCAGCAAGTCGATATAAAAAACAATTGGATGCTTTTTTATGGGTTGAGCAAATGGCGGAAATATTTAAAGAGCGAATAATCAAACTGCTGAAGCACAGCGATTATGCACCGCTGAAACTCGGGCAATTAGCTAAAGCATTAGGTGTAAGCTCGGAAGATTATCCACAGTTTAAAGAGGCCTTCGACCAATTGCGGCAGGTCGGGCACGTGGTGATAGGTGCGAGGAACCTGGTCAGTTTGCCATCATTGTCCGGTCAAATCGTTGGGACATTCAGGGCAAATCCCAAAGGATTCGGCTTCATAACGCCCCGCGAGCCGAATTCACACGGCGATTTATTCATCCCGCCGAGCGCTACTGCCGATGCAATGACCGGCGACATTGTTATTGCAAAGGTCAAAAGAGAAGGCAAACGCGGCGGGCAGATGCGGTACAGCGGCGAAGTCATCGAGGTCCTCGAACGGGCACAAAACAAATTCGTCGGGACCCTTTTGAAACATCCGGAGGCGTGGATTGTTCAACCGGACGGAGCGAGCTTTATCGAGCCGATTTCCATTGACGATGTCGGTGCAAAAGGGGCCAGGGAAAAAGACAAGGTCGTGGTGGAAATACTTTCGTATCCGACAGAAAAATATTTAGCACGCGGTGTGATTATCGAGGTATTAGGCAAAGCGGGACGATACGAAAGCGAGATACAATCGATAATCCGCCAGTATCATTTGCCGGGCGAGTTTGAGGAAGATTGTATCGAGCAGGCGCGCGAAGCGGCTACTCAATTCAATCCAGAAAAATTGAACCATCGGGACGATATTACAGAGAAAACCATTATTACAATTGATCCGCCGGATGCGAAGGATTTTGACGATGCAATAAGCCTTGAAAAAAACTCCGACGGCAACTGGGTACTTGGAGTTCACATCGCCGACGTCAGTCATTTTGTGCAGCAGGATTCGCCGCTGGATGCCGAGGCAAAAGAGCGAGGTAACAGTGCCTATCTTCCGGGCAAAACAATTCCGATGCTGCCGGAGATTTTAAGTAACGGCATTTGCAGTCTCCAGCCCGAGCAGAAACGATTTGTCAAAAGCGCGTATCTAACTTACGACCAGAAGGGTAACGTTGTATCCCGCAGTTTTGCCAACTCTCTTATGTGCTCAACGCAGCGTCTGACCTACCAGAAAGCTGACAGGATTTTGAAAGGGCATAGCAAAGACGTCAGGCCTGAGGTGATTGGTGTTTTAAAAAATATGGAGACACTCAGCCGCATAATTGAGCAGCGACGAAGGAAAAACGGAATGATACATCTGGATTTGCCGGAAATTCAATTGAAAATGGATAAATCCGGCCGAGTTGTTGGTGCACATCCAGCCGATGACAGCTATCCGCATACGATGATCGAGATGTTTATGGTCGAGGCGAATGAAGCCGTAGCTTCACTTCTGGACAGGCTGAACCTGACCTTTATCCGGCGGATTCATCCGGAGCCGGATGTTATGAGTATGAAAAACCTCGCCAAACTCCTTAAGGGCTTTGGATTCAGTCTGCCGCGAAATCCCGACCGGAGGGCGATACAGGATATTTTAGCCGCCGTTGAAGGAGCCGACTGCTCATTTGCGGTGAACTTGGCCGTCCTGCGAAGTTTCGAAAAGGCCCAGTATGCCCCGCTGCATATAGGTCATTATGCTCTGGCCTCAACTCATTACTGTCACTTCACCAGTCCCATACGTCGATATGCAGATTTACTTGTTCATCGCGTTTTGGAATACTATCTTCAAAAACGTCCGGACTCGGCCAGGGACGATTTCGCTGGGCTGGATCTAACAGAGATAGGTAAACACATTACCTTCACCGAGCAGCGGGCAGAGGGCGCAGAAAAAGAATTGACGACGGTGCTGATACTTCAAATGTTGAGCAAGAAAATCGGCGAGGAGCTCGACTGTGTTGTGAGCGGATTAACAAGCTTTGGCGTATTCGTGCAGTCTCGAAAGTTCGGCATCGAAGGGCTTATCCGGATGAGTGACCTGGGGCAGGACTATTGGAAATACAACACAAAGGCACAGTGCATCGTGGGCCAACGTTCAGGATGCAACATTCGCCTGGGCCAGGCCATAAAAGTGTGTATAGCATCAGTGAATGTCCCCGCCCGTCAGTTGAATGTCACCCCTATCGAGCCATTGGCTACAGCGCCAAGGCCGCGAAGTAAAAGCAAGCCCCAAAAAAAGTATAGAAGAAAACGAAAAAAATAAATACCGAAATTTCAAAACCACACCATATAATACCAATCACAAAAAGTAAGTGCGCCAAACAGTAACCCACTGTGTAACTGAAGAAGCAAATACCGCTCCTTTACAGTCGCGGCTCTGTTTTAGAGAAAAACGCATACATTTTTTGTGATTCGTATAATTTAGAATACTAATTCCAAAGATTGGGAGCGTAAGTAATGGGTGTAAAAGTTGTTGGAATCGTTGGAAGTTATCGCAAAGGCAAAACTATCGACAGTGCAGTATCGGCGGTGCTCGAAGGGGCCAAAGCGAAGGGGGCCGAGACGAAAAAGATTTACCTGCTCGATGAGCATATTGAGTTTTGTACGAATTGCAGAAGCTGTGCGCAGGAGAAAGTCGAGGCAAGGAGGGGCAAATGTGTGCACGACGATGATATGGAGGGGATATTGGCGGAGATTGACGAGGCCGATGCGGTGGTGCTGGGGGCTCCAATAAACTTCGGCAATGTAACAGCTATTATGAAGAGATTTATCGAGAGGCTAATCCCATATTCTTACTGGCCCTGGGGCAAGGCGGTGGCACCGGTGCATCGAATAGGGAAAACGGACAAGAAAGCTGTAACCGTTACATCGAGTGCATGTCCTGCGTTTATCGGCAGGATTTTGATGCCGGGTGCACTGAATATGATGAAAAAGGCGGCGAGGATTATGGGGGCAAAGGTGGTGAAATCACTTTACTTCGGGCCGGTTTGCGGTGACAAGGACTCGCAGTTATCTGAGAAGGCACTGCTCAAAGCGCATAGGGCGGGTGAAGAATTGGTATCGAAAATCCAAGCGAGGTAAAGATTCTACATTTCCCACTCTGCGTTATTGTTACTGTCACACAATTTGTGCTGAACCGCAAACAATCGAGCGGGCTCTTAAAATCGAGGCACGAAAATATCACTATCTTATTTTTCTCAATCATAATTAAGCAAGAAAAGAACACGAAAAACCCGTGGTATTTTGATTTCTCTCTTGACAATTTTACTTTAGCAAAATACAATGTCACTTAAGGATGAGGGTGAGTAAGTTTGTTTTAGCTGCAACTTAAGCTTCCACCCCAAATAACACTTTTTTACAATTCTAACATAGCTGAAGCGTAAACGGAAAGGAGATTAATTAGAACGCTGTCGCAATCATGGTTTAAATAATCAACGTAATTGTGCTGCGAAAGAACGGTACGAGCATAAGAAGCAGCAGATGAGAGGTATAACCGTTTTAGCTGCAGCATTAATAGTAATGTTTCGCATAGGATACGCAAATGCATGCTGGACCACGCTCGATGCGCCTTGAGCAAGATGGACAGCGGCATGGGTATCGACGGCATTAACATTGTTGGTGTATACCGGGACGCCTCGAACGTGCACCACGGTTTTCTCTATGTCGTCCCCGCCCCTAGTGCTATTCTGCAGGGAAGCATTGGGGTAGTGCTTGTCGGCCTGCTGCGCAGACGCAGAACGCTTTAGCCGCGTCTGTTAATATATATTTAATAGGGGCTGCAAGGTCCAACTTAATCGGGCCTTGCAGCCCACTTTTTTTATTGGCCATGCTCTTATTGACCGTCTTGCACCATAGCATTGTCTGAGACCACCTTACGCTATGAGGCTGGTGTTCAGAGACCGGGAAAAGATAGGCTGAAGAGCATCCACAGCAGAAAAAAAGATTCCTCTATATGCTTGACCTTATAAGCCAAACGGATTATTGTGGAGGTAATGTTCTTTTATTAAGGAGACGGAAAATGACAGCGAAACGATATCTGTTTTTTATTTGGGTCTTGATGACGGCCTGTGTCGCCGGCTGTGAAACCATTCAGGAGAGCCTAAACCTGAGGAAACCTACTGCGCGATTAACAGGGCTGAAAATCGAGGACGTCAAGCTGGATTCGGCGACGCTTCTTTTCGATGTCGAGATTGACAATCATTATCCGGTCGCATTGCCGTTGTCCAACTTCGATTACAGCTTATCGAGCGGTGCCGAGCAGTTTCTTTCAGGCAGTGCGAAGTCGCAAGGCGCCGTGCCGGCAAAGAGCAGCACAACAGTTTCTCTGCCGGCCACAATCAATTATATAGAGATGTTGAAGGCCTTGAAGGGCGTGAGACCCGGCTCAAAAATCCCGTATGACGCAGAACTGGGCCTGTCTGTTGACACGCCAGCTTTGGGAGTAATCAGGCTGCCTTTAAGAAAAGAAGGTGAGCTGGCTCTGCCGAGCATTTCCGGTGCTGATATCAGTGATATCTGGAACATTATCAAACCAAAATAGATCGGCTGAAGACGACAGGTAAGAACTAATAAATCCGAAAAGATGAAGGACAAATAAATCTAATTAGCTCTTGTTGCGGAAACAGTATTTGTCATTCCCGCCCCGCA
>CAZLIO010000270.1:0-5631 GCA_964559025.1 uncultured Pirellulales bacterium
CTGCCAACAAATTCTTAGACAAGGCGGATTTCAGGCAATGGTTAAACGAGTTCTTTGGTACCAATCCTGGGGCACAACTGAACCTTACCCTTTCACCGGTGAACGGCCGCAATAGTTATAAATTCAGATGTGAAAACTCATCTGAAAAGCAAATATATTACATCGCAGGAATTTCCCGGTTAGACTCTTCAGGCAAACCGGTCTTTAATGATATTCTTTTTAATCACCTTGTTGAGCACTTTCCTCAAGCATACATAGACCCTATCGTTGACAGGAATCGGGAACAATTGAAGCCGGTTGCCGAGAGAATGGTCGATATTGTTCCGGAACAGTTTCGCCAATACGTTGACGGCCAATGGGACACGTTCACAAGTGAATGCATTATGAGAACATGTCAGTCCTATCTCATTAAAAAATATTTTAAAGAACGTCACGAACCCTTTCTGACCGCCGCTGAGCAGCATGGTTTGATTTTCATAAGGGAGCTGACAGACCTGGCGCAAACTTATCAAAAAAACCGCGATAAATATCCGACTTTCGAGTCTTTCCTGCCGGAATTTATCAAGTTCTTTGAAGAGTATGAAAAATAAAGTGGGTTAATACCTAATTTGGCATAAAAGGTAAAAAACGATGTGGCTTGTGTAAAAGGTACAAGTCACATCTTTTTTGGAGGCCTTAATAATGAAACGCATAACAATACTGCTGATTTTAATCTTTGGTGTTGCTGTTTATGCAAGCGAAAAATCCAGGCCGGTCTTGTTACCGCAGATTGACGGCCAATGGTGGCAGGTGGCCGGCAGCCCGATGGACCACAAATACGCTACCGAAAAACAGCAGCCGGTCGATTTTGCCCTTTGGCAGGCCGCCGACGGCTCCTGGCAGATATGGTCCTGCATTCGCAATACAACCGCCGGCGGCAAAAATGGTAAGACACGATTCTTCTACCGCTGGGAAGGAAAGAACCTGACCGATACCAACTGGAAACCGATGGGCATCGCTATGGAAGCCGACCCTTCATTGGGCGAGACGCCCGGCGGACTGCAGGCCCCGCATGTTATAAAGCTCGGCGAGACCTATCATATGTTCTATGGCGACTGGGTGAACATCTGCCACGCTACCAGCAAAGACGGCAAAAACTTTACGCGCGTGCTTCAGCAGAACGGCAAGACCGGAATGTTCAACGAAGGCGATGGAGAACAAACCCGCGATCCGATGATACTGCAAGTCGGCGATAAGTACCACTGCTACTACACGGCACACTCAATACGCTCTCCCGCTTCGAATCATCGCGGCGTGAACTACTGCCGCGTCTCTACCGACCTGCGAAACTGGGGCCCGTCAAAGGTCGTCGCCGAAGGAAGCGCCTATGCCAAAGGCCCATACTGCGCCGAATGTCCCCACGTTGTTTACCATCCTGAATCGAAGCACTACTACCTGTTCAATACGCAGAGATACGGGCGTCGCCGGCATGCGACCGTTTTTTGCTCTGCCGACCCACTCAATTTCGGCATCAATGATAATCGTCTTGAGGTTACTACGCTACCAGTGGCGGCCCCGGAAATCATCCTACACGATGGCCGCTACTACATCGCCTCCTTGATGCCGAGCTTGAAAGGCATCCACATCGCACGGCTGAAATGGGTCACCAGGTCCAACTGAGCAAGGGCCGAACTCCCCTGGTTCTCCAGGATTGCGCTCATCGAGCGTCTCTCAATGTAAGTTTCAAACCCCAATCGGTATTCGACCTTGTCGATTTGTCCGGGAATTTCGGCAAGGTAATTTTGCCCGCAGAATCGGCACTCAAAACACCTGCCCCCATCCAGTCACCGGTTCGAGGATTGAACCACAGGGCTTTGTATTTGCTTCTCGGCAAAGCGCCGGACAAGCTCGCTTGTGGACAGTCTTTCTCGAAATACAAAACAAATAAATCTTTCTCTATCGTCCGGGCACAGTAGGCCCACCCAACGCATGATTTTTCCTCACCCGTCCTGTTCGGCTGGAGCATCTCGGCGATGGGAACGAGTTGCTGGTATCTGCGCCCCTCGGACAGGATAAATGTCCTTAAATGCCGCATCTGGTCTGCCGACCGCCACTTTATGACCTCCCAGATAGGAGCTGGCGAGGCATCTTCAACCTCCCCGCTCCACAGTCCTCCCTGCCAGCCGCCCCCGCCGGGTATATGTCCCCCAAGCCCCCCCGATAGCACGCTGCCGTACATCGCCGAGCGGCAGTACAGCTCCGACTTCTCCGTCCCGCCTTCGGCGTCCAGCATCCCTGCATAATAAGGCTCTCCATTGATACCCGGCACAGGCGGCGAGGCATTAAAAATCTCGGTCAGATAGGGATACAAATCGTGTGTCCTCCTGTTGCCTATCTGATGAAACGTCAGCCACTTTGCCTTGTCTGTATGGCCGAAGTTGCGCAGCGTCGAAGGGTTCGAGTTCGTCCCCGCCGGCGTACCGAACGGCGGATGCCCGTATCTTTCGATGACCTTATTGGCCGCTTCATTCCATTCCTCCGGCGGTATGGTGGCCCCCGTCCAATCAAGATGAATCGGACTGAACAAACAAATATTCGCCTGGTACCGGCTCCAGATAAACTGAATATAACGGGTATACGACCCCGGCCAATCATAAAACTTCTTCCACGCCTGCCCAATGTCACGCCGTGACACTTCGATAAACGGAACAAAGCCCTGTGAATTCAGGTAGTCAATCTTCTTATCGAAATTGCGAAAATACGCGGGATTAATCCGCTCCACGTCCGGGAAATACTTCTCGTAGCCGGGCACCTTACCGGGGAACAAAAACGCCCGGTTCCCGTCCTCATCGTGCATGTCCTTTGCACTTTGCGTCCCGGCCTGCTTCCACGCCGAACGCAGAACCGTCCCGTCCGCCATCTTCAATCCCGCTGGCTTATCGTCGTTAGCCCAGTTCCCGAGCGCCGCAATCATAGCAATGCAGTTGAACCCCTGCTTTTTGCGAAATCTCAGGTAATCTTTAATACCGGCCCCCGGGCCAATTGGCCGCTCTTTATCATCGTCGTACCAGCGATACCGAAAAGTCGCCACCGGCCACCACGTATCCCCCAACAGGAAGAATGGCGTCCCGTCTGCCCATTCGAACGCATGACCGTTTGCAGAAGCCTTAACCATCCCCCTTCGACACGGATTCTCCTCCTTCTGGGCCTCGGACCACCCGACAGCCTCGAAGCTTCCGCTCTTGCCGTTAAGGCCCCGATCGGATTGATTCGAGCCGCTCTTCCACTTCCACGTCCCCGCAGCACTCGCCAGAACACGCACCCGAAATACATTGTCACCATCCCAGAATCCATAGCACCGTTTCTCGAATCCCGGCCCTTTGAGGTCAACCCAGACCTCTACTTCCTTGTAAGGATTTTCATACGTTTTCTCGGCATACAGAGTAATCTCCACCTTTTCCCATACACCAGCAGCACCGGCAAAGCATGTGCTGAATGTTCCCAACAAAAAAACCGCAGACGCAAACAAAGTCAGGCTAAATCCCGACCTCGATACTCGATTCTCGATTCTCGTTTCTCGCATTACCGATTCTCCTTACTATTCGCGATACGCTAAAATACCCCCGTTCTTGCTTTCGCACCTGTCGTAATCATAACATACTTGAATCAATAATCAATCATATGGCGGGGGTCATATTTTAATTTGCCCCAACACCCGGGACAAGCTACAATCTTGACGTGATTAAAAGAAGAAAAACAAAGACCGTCAAAGTCGGGGCGGTTAAAATAGGCTCCTCGGCCCCGGTTGTAATCCAGTCGATGACGAAAGTGCCGACGGTTGATATTGCCCGCTGTGTAAGGCAGGTAAATCAGCTCGTCCAGGCTGGCTGTGGACTGGTCAGAATCGCCGTCCCCAGGCGGGCGGACACCGCTGCTTTTGCTAAAATCGTCCAGAAAGTAGATGTCCCTCTTATTGCTGACGTTCACTTCAGCCCTAATCGGGCTATCGAAGCAATAGAAGCCGGGGCCGCCAAGATAAGACTGAATCCCGGCAATATAAAGAAACGAAAAGATATCCTGCGAATAATAGATGCAGCCAAGATGCACAGGGTCGCCATCCGCGTCGGCATCAATGAAGCAAGCATAAGAGACCTCAAAGGCCGGCCTGTACCAACCGGAAAACGCAACGCTTTGATGCTTAGGGAAATGAAGAAATACGTCCAGCTCTTTGAAAATCGCAATTTCACCCAATTAGTTCTAAGCGCAAAAAGCAGCGACACCCTAAGAACCATCGAAGTCAACCGCCGCATTGCCGAAGCCTTCGACTATCCAATCCACCTCGGCCTGACTCATGCCGGCCTGCCCGAAGACGCCCGGATACCCTCAGCCGTTACTTTGGGCACTCTCCTTGCCGAAGGTATCGGTGACACCGTCAGAGTAAGCGTCGCCGGCAATCCTCTTGAAGAAACTAAAATTGCAAAACAGATTCTAATCACACTCGGCCTTTACCCCCGCTCGGGCCCGGAGTTAATAGTCTGCCCGACTTGCGCCCGCGCCGAAATTCATGTCGTCAAGTTGGCCCGCAGGGTTGAAAAAGCCGTACGCGATATCGATAAACCGTTGCGTCTCGCTGTGATGGGCTGCATCGTCAACGGCCCGGGCGAAGCCGCTGACGCCGATGTCGCCCTCTGCGCGGCAAAGAATAAGGCCTACATCTACCGCAACGGCCGAAGGGTCGCAATAGTCTCCGAAGCCAAAGCCATCCCTGCACTTTTAAAAGAGCTGCAAAAATTATAATACTATGTGCCCGCTAAAGAAATTAGCAGATGAATCTACAGAACCACTGAAAACAACGATTGTACGATTCTGCATCATTGTCATCTTCAGCATTGCCTTTGGATATATTGAAGCCGCCGTGGTTGTCTATCTGCGAGAAATCTTCTATCCTGACGGATTCACCTTCCCGCTAACCATATTCGGTATAGACCCGCTGTGGAGGCGATTCCTTTTAACTGAAACCGGCAGGGAAGCTGCTACAATGGTTTTAATCTTCACCGGCGCCTGGCTGTTCGGCCGAAACCACCGGCAGCGCTTTGCTTATCTCTTGACCATCTTCGCAATCTGGGACATTTTCTACTACGTCTGGCTCAAAGTCCTTCTTAACTGGCCCGCCTCAATTATGGACTGGGACATACTGTTCCTAATACCGGTCCCCTGGGCCTCAGCAGTCCTTTACCCCGTCCTTATCTCGATTACACTGCTCATATTTGCAGCGGTTATACTCTACAGAGACGCTCGCGGCAGAGACATAAAAGTAACACGGACCGATTGGCTTGCATTCTTTGTTGCTGGGATTATTGTGGTGGTCTCTTTTTGTACGCCCGGCCCGTATGTCACCGAACCGGACTACAAGTCATACTTCTATTGGCCGCTGTTTGCCGCCGGTCTCTTATTGGCTGCCGGGATGTTCCTGAGATGCCTCTTTAAGTCTAAATAGAGACCTTGAAAGTACAAAGGAAATTAAAAGTATTAAAGTGAGCTAAAGTGCCTAAAGTGAAAGCAAAGCTGTCATTCTGAGCGAAAAAAGCCTTTAGCCCTGAGCGAAGCCGAAGGGGAAGAATCTCATCAAGTGAAAGCAAAGCTGTCATTCTG
>CAZLIO010000271.1:0-5588 GCA_964559025.1 uncultured Pirellulales bacterium
CATGGGCGGCATGGGCGGTTATATAGCCGAAGATTTGAGGTATCTCATTCAAGAGACCATCGAGCCGGATGGCTGGTTTGAGACCAGTGATACAGGAGAGGGAACAATAACACCTTACCCACGCCAACAGCCAAGGAAACTTTCCGTGATGCAAACCGTTGAGGTTCATCAAGAAATCGAAAAGCTGTTAGATGCGCTGCGTAAATCGCTCGGGAACCAGGTTTCCATTGAGGCCGTATTCTTAGTGGTAAGTGAGAATTTCCTTGAAGATATCGGGCTTGATGTAGATTTCTCGGTCAACCTTGGCGGCAAATGGGGTCAGCTTAGTTTTGAACAAGGCTCGGCAGTTACTACTACACCGGATATCTCAACAAAGGTCCAGGGAAGCCTGGGTGGTATTGATGCATCGGCCACGATTGGTGGAGGTTATGGTACGATACTTGACGATTTGCAGGTTTCTTTCCTTCTTCGAGCGGTCCATGCTCATGCGGACTCCAAATCTTTGACAGCGCCGAAAGGAACAGTTATGAGCGGAGAGTCGGCGACGTTCTCTGTTCAAGATTTGATTTCTTATGCGCTTCCTCCCACGACGACTACCGTGACACAGGCGACAGGCGTGGGTACTGCAGGTACGACAGCCGGTACACAGCAAAACATAGGCTATATATCAGTCGGCAGCAGTCTGGGTATTACTCCGACTATATCCAAGGACAAGAAGCACGTGTTGTTGTATATCATGACTCAACTGACAGACTTACTGAGACTGAGAACGCATCAGGTTGAACAGGTCGTAACAACAGGCACGACAGTGGGAACCGAGGAATACGAAGTAATTGTTCCCGAGACGGAAACGTCAAGTGTCATGACTCGTGTGAGCGTTCCCGACGGCGGGACATTGCTTTTAGGCGGCCAGAAGATAACAGCAGAGGTTGAAAAGGAGGCGGGTGTCCCGGTATTGAGCAAGATACCTATCCTTGGCAGATTGTTTAGTAACCGCAGCAAAATCAGGGACCATAAGATATTGCTGATATTGGTGAAACCAACCATCATTCTGCAGGAGGAACGCGATGCTGAGGCAATTGCCGGAATGGAGGAAGAATTATAACCTACAAAGGACAGAGGACAGACTTTGACTTCTGAGTTCTGATTTCTGTCAATCTGATTTCTGTCAATCTGATTTATAATGTTTTAGCTCGTAGTGTATCTTAAGGTATTTACAGTTTAAGTAATAAATAATAAGGAAGTTTAGAAACGAGAGAATGAAGCGACAAATTCTGATTAGCTTATTGTTTTTGCTGTCCGTAGGTGGTTTTGCACGGTCAGTTGAATTTACCGATTTAGGATATTACAACTTATCGGAAGATGATTTGACGGCCTATAAGGAAGGCGAGCTGCTTGTTCGTTTTGCAGAGGTGGAATCAGGAGCCCAATTGCCGGAGGGTCCGGTGTTAATGGGGCCGTTGACAAATCAGGCCATAAGGAATTCGATTTCAAATTATATCTTTACCGGGGCAGTAGTAGATAGGGAATATGACGAGATAGCACCAGGCCTGGCTGTAGTGGAGCTTCCTGAAGGCATGAGTGTTTCGGATGCCTGTATCCAATTCAACCAGTCGGCTAACGTTTTGTACGCCGAGCCGAACTACAAGTACAAGCTGCTTGTTGTTCCCAACGACCCTATGTTTCCCGATTTGTGGGGGATGAACAACACCGGCCAAACCGGTGGAACAGAGGATGCCGACATTGATGCGCCCGAGGCCTGGGACATTCAGACCGGCAGCCCTGATATTATCATAGCAGTTACCGACACAGGCATTGATTATACACATCCCGACCTTGCGGATAACATTTGGGTGAACAGCGAAGAGATGAGAGGTTCGCCGGATGTTGACGATGACGGCAATGGATACGTAGATGATATTTACGGTTATGATTTTGCCGGTGCCGTGGCAAGAGACCCGGATGATGATGACAGCGATCCCATAGATAATCACTTTCACGGCACCCATGTAGCGGGAATCATCGGCGCAGTCGGTAATAATGGTGTGGGTGTTACCGGCGTTTGTTGGAACGTCAAGATAATGGCCCTGAAAGTTTTCGCCGATGACTATAATGTTGAGCCTGAGGTATTTGTTAGTGAAGCGGTTGAAGCAATTGGGTATGCCGTTGATAATGGTGCCAAGATTATAAACGCATCGTGGGGTGGTGACTTTCATTCGCAAGCTCTTTATGATGCTATCAGAGACGCCGGGAATGCAGGGCTGCTTTTCGTGGCTGCGGCAGGTAACGGTTATGGCAGCGATAATGACGTGAATCCTGTCTATCCTGCAAGCTTTAACCTTGACAACATCATTTCTGTGATGTCAACGGACGCCGATGACCAGAGGTCGGATTTCTCCAATTACGGAGAGACTTCGGTTGACATTGCTGAGCCGGGCACGGAGATCCTGAGTACATCTCCAACAACTCAAAATTTTGCGATGCTCGTTTTTAATGTGTCGCCGAATTACGAGACCTTAAGCGGAACATCGTTATCCGCTCCGTATGCATCAGGTGCTTGTGCACTGATTTGGGCAGAGTATCCAACGCTGGCACACAGCACTGTAAAGGGCATTCTTTTAAAGACGGTTGACCCGGTATTGTCATCGCCCCGACTTTGTCTGTCAGGTGGACGTATTAATCTGTATAATGCGTTAACGTTAATCCCCAGCGGAAAAGCAGGAAAAGCTCTCAACAGCAAAGACGACCCGAGTGACCCTGCTAATCTTTACTCCACCATCCAGGAGGCAATAGACGATGCCAATGACGGTGATGTACTGATTGCTGAGGCCAACTCTCTTTTCTTCGAGGCCCTTGACTTTAAGGGCAAGTCGATAACTCTTCGCAGCGGTGATATCAGCAATCCAAACGACCCGAACATAAGTCCAGAAGACACAATTCTTTTAGGCATATTGAATGATGATACTGTAGTAACATTCCAAAGCGGTGAAGGACCTGATACTGTTCTGAAGGGCTTTACTATCAGCTGGGGTAGTGCCGATTACGGAGGCGGCATTCGGTGTGACGGAGCATCGCCGAGGATTACGGACTGTATTATCAGCAATAATTTTGCAAACTATTATGGTGCCGGAATCGATTGCCGTGATGCTTCACCAACAATCCAAAACTGCATTATTATCGACAACCAAACCACGTCAAACACCGGTATAGGCGGCGGAGTGAATTGTGAGCAATCGTCGCCGATGATTGCAGACTGTATTATCAGCAATAATTTTGCGGATAACTTCGGCGGGGGGATAGCGTGCTATTACGCGAACCCGACTATCTTCAATTGTATAATTACGAACAATTCAGCGCTTTATAAGGGCGGTGGAATTGACCTGGACTATTCATCGCCAACGATTAGCAACTGCACTATTGTTGTTGACGACCCCAATGCTCCGAAAGATGGCGGTATCTTTGCCCTCCATGATTCTTCGCCGGTAATTACGAATTGCATCCTGTGGGGTAACGGCGACGATTTGTACAACTGTTCCGCTACGTATTCCTGCATCGAGGATGATGATAGCGGTATGGGTAACATTCATTCGGAGCCGCTCTTTATGAAGGGCCCGGTCGGCGATTACTATCTAAGACAAACTGCGGCTGGACAGCTAATCGACAGTCCTTGTGTGGACGCCGGCGACCCAGATACGGATGTTAGTCTCAAGATAGATACCTATACGACAAGGACGGACGGTGTTGCCGATGGAGGTGTCGTTGATATAGGTGCTCACTATCCGGCTTTGCCGGCGAGGCTCGTTCAGCTGGATGTTACCGTGGTAGATGCAAATGAGCCCGTTGACCCGAACCTGGCCAAGGGTTATGTCGAACCCGGCAGCGGTGTCTATCGGGAGTACGAAGTAGTGCAGCTTACAGCATACCCTGACGCTGGTTATCGAGTCAAGGCGTGGACGGGAACCGATGACGATTCATCGACGGAGCCCAGCAATGCCGTCACTATTGTTGGTGAGGCCAGTATTACGATTGAATTTGAAAAGATTCCTCTTTATCAATTGCGTACGGAAGTTATCAGCGGGCGGGGAGCAATCATGCCCTATTATAGGAGAGGTGAATATTATCCCGATGGCACAGTAGTAACAGTTATCGCATCACCCGACCTAACTTACATTGTTGACCGATGGGCAGGAACCGACGATGATGGATCCTGGTCCAATACAAATACTGTAACGATGGACTC
Source organism: uncultured Pirellulales bacterium (assembly GCA_964559025.1). Lineage (GTDB taxonomy): Bacteria > Planctomycetota > Phycisphaerae > Sedimentisphaerales > Anaerobacaceae > NIOZ-UU13. The sequence continues at coordinate 4,241 of CAZLIO010000271.1, forward strand.
CGACAAGGAAGTTACCGTGCTGTTCCGACAGCCTAAGAGTCTTCATGTACCGGGACAATATGGTGACATCCAGCCGGCAATCAATGCAGCCTACGACCACGGTGACAAAATCATTGTCTCGCCCGGTACTTACGGGGGTATTTATGACTTTATGGGTAAGGCAATTACTATCGCCAGCGAACATCCGGATGACCCCAGCTGTGTTGCTGAGACAATTATAGAAACCGGATATTCTCCTGCCTTTGTCTTCCAAAGTGGCGAAGGCCCCAGCGCTGTGCTTGATGGCTTTACTATTCAAGGCCAGGGAGACCTCGGTCCTATTCCTCCGCCGGATACGGGAGGGACTGGTGAGAACGGGCTTATCGGCTTTGGCGGAGCGATAACCTGTCTTAACGGCAGCAGCCCAACCCTGTCTCATTTAGTTATCAAAGACTGCGTTGCACGAGGTCAGGACGGGGAGGACGGTACCTTTGTTTTTGATGCGCCTCCTGCTCCTGCTGATGGATTGGAACCGCTGGACCCCCTTGATCCATTGCCGGATCCAGAGGTACCGGATCCGCTCAATCCGGACCATTGGGCTCCGAACGACCCCAACAGGCCTGAACAGCCTGATCCGGACGATCCCAATGCAGTGGCAGAAGCAGTGGCAGATGGTTTTCCCGGTCAGGCGGGCGAAGCAGGTCTGCCCGGTGAGCCTGGTGCGGCCGGTCTCGATGGTATGCCGGGTTATACCGGCGGTAATGCCGGCGGCGGCTATGGTGGTGCGATGTACTTCGATGACGAAAGTGCTCCGACCATTCAGTACTGCACGATAATCAATTGCCAGGCAATCGGTGGAGATGGAGGTTTCGGTGGTCAAGGTCAGGATGGTCAGGATGGTCAGGATGGTCAGGATGGCCAGCCCGGCCAGGACGGCCAAGCTGGTGGCGAGGGCTTAAACGACGGTGCCACGGGACAAGGCGGCGACGCCGGAGTAGGCGGCGACGCTGGACCCGGCGGTAATGGTGGAAGAGGGGGCGACGGCGGTAGAGGGGGCGACGGCGGGGAAGCTTTAGGCGGTGCGATATACTTCGGTAATAACTGCCGTCCGAAAATACGGTACTGCCAGATTCTCAACAGCTCGACTCGGCAGGGAATGGGTAACGCCGGGGGAGATGGCGGCAATGGTGGTATTGGCGGCGTAGGTGCAGAAGGTGCCGACGGCGGCGGCGGCGGAGACGGTGAGCCGGCCGGTGCAGATGGTGCAGCAGGTGCGGCCAGCCTTGGCGGTGACGGCGGTGACGGCGGTGACGGCGGTGACATGGGTATAAACGGCATAAGGTCGTGGGCAGGTGACATATACTACGGT
>CAZLIO010000272.1:0-5585 GCA_964559025.1 uncultured Pirellulales bacterium
TAGAGAGAGACAGGCTTTCGTCTCGTATAGAAAGAGAAGTGAAAAAGCTGGCCTATGCATAGTTCAGGAGAATGAAAATCTAATTGAGGGAAAATGGCATGAGTTCTTTGCCGGTCAAAGTTGAAGCGCTCGCCACGGATGTTTCATTTACGAATGATTCTTTGCGAGTTGCACTTGCAGATGGACGTGAAATCATAGTGCCTCTGGAGTGGTTTGCTCGTCTTCGAGATGCTAATAACGATGAAAGGAAAGATTGGCGTCTTATTGGTGGCGGGATAGGAATACACTGGGAAAAGATAGATGAAGATATTTCGGTAAGCACTTTTCTTGCTATAAGCTAATTAGCCGTTTCTAATCCGTTTCTTAAGATACTCGCTGGCGATTTCCTTGTCACTGAAGTCGAATTTTTGTGTTCCGATGATCTGGTATGTTTCGTGGCCTTTGCCCGCTATGAGCACGATATCGTCTTTGCCGGCGGATTCTATAGCCAACCCGATGGCTTTTTTTCTGTCCGGCTCAATAATAATCTCGATGCCGGATGCCGGATGCTCGATACTCGTAGAAACAGAGAATCGAGAAGTGAAGCCGGCGACTATGTCTTTTATAATATCATCGGGCTTTTCGGTTCGGGGATTGTCGCTGGTAACGATTATAAAATCAGCTAATTGTTCGGTGACCTTAGCCATGCGCGGGCGTTTGGTTCTGTCTCTGTCTCCGCCGCAGCCGAAAACGACCCGCAACTTACCCCGGCAGAGGGGCTTTAGTGTCGAGAGAACATTTCTCAGGGCATCGTCGGTGTGTGCGTAATCAATGATTACCGAAAAGTTACCGGGCCAATCGATTTTTTCTAATCGGCCGGGTATTGTTTGCCGGGCGGACAGACCGGCAGCTATCGTTTCCAAATCAAAGCCGGCTGCAAGGCACAATCCGGCTGCCGCTAAGCAATTACCGACATTGTACAGACCAGGCAAAGATGTCCTCACAATTGAAGTTTGGCCGGTATATTTAAGGGTGAAAACAGTTCCGCTTATATCCATCGACTCAATATGAGCGGCTATGTCCGCCGGCTCATCAATGGCGTACCATAAGATTTTGGCTGCGGTTTGCCGGGCGATAGATTCGGTTTCCGGTGATTGTTTATTCAACACCGCCACCGCATCCGGTGAAAGAGCAGAAAAAAGTCTGGTTTTGGCGGCTAAATAATCTTCTTTGGTTTTATGATAATCCAGATGGTCCCCGGACAGATTGGTGAAAGCGGCGGCTTTGAAGCTGACTGCGGCCAGACGGTTTTGAGAAAGGGCGTGGCTGCTGGCCTCGATGACCATAAACTTTGCGGCATTTTTTAACATTTCTTTTTGTCCGGCTGCGATAGTCAAACAATCGGGCGTTGTCAGGGCCGCCTCGCTGCTGTTTCCCGAACAGGTATCGTAAATGACAGTACCCAGAAGGCCGCACTTTTGGCCGGCCTTTTGGATACAGGAGCGAACCAGATAAGCAACGGTGGTTTTTCCGTTTGTGCCGGTAACCGCCAGGTTCGTTAATCGCGAAGCCGGATTGCCCCAGTGTGCCTGGGCCAGAACCGCCGCCGCTTCTGCGGAATCGTCAACAACTATGGTCTCGATGCTCGATGCTCGATGCTCGATGCTCGATTTGTCCTTTTGGCTAACGATATATTCAGCACCGTTATCTATGGCCTGGTCGATGAAGTCGTGGCCATCGTAAACAGTACCTTTAACGGCTATGAAAATATCACCTTTAACGATGGCACGCGAATCGACACAAATGCCCGGTGCATCGTCTGAAGAAACCAGGTTTAGCAGCTCGTCAAAATTCATAACTTTGAATAGAATAAAATTTCTGTGTATTTTAGCCAAAAGAACAGATAATTCAACCATGGCGTTATTACTGCCGTAACAAAAAAAACGCAGCTTACGGTTATATCTGGTATCCATACTGATTATTTATGATTATTCGGAATTATTCTGGTGAGAATTTGCCTTTAGGGGTTATAATCCGGCCATAAATTTCAGCAAACGTCGGAAATATGAGAGTCGCCGGCGTTTGCCGGAGAAATATCATGTAAAGATATCTTCAAAGTATTTGAGAAGGGAAGTTTGATTATGAGAACTAAGTATCTTCTTTGGATATGTTTAGTGTCGGTGATTTTGGCCGGCGTGGGCTGCCGCAAGAAATCACCACCCCCACAGGAAGTTTCTAAGCCGAAAGTAGAGTTATCGGAGCAGACTACCGCCAAACAGGCTGTCTTGGAAAAACCTGCAACACAAGAGCCGAAGAAGGTCAAACCCGCACGGCAGGCACAAGAGGCCGTATCGGTCAAGGCCGGGTCCGAGCAGACCCAGCCGGAGGAAACGGAGTACTTTGCCCTATTCATGGAAGGCAAAAAGGTCGGCTACGCCATCCAAAACCGTGCCGTTGCCGATAATAAGGTTACCACCTCTGTGGAGCTTAAAATTACCTTGAGCCGATTAGGAGTGTCGGTTAGCGTCCAGACCAAAGCAATCACTATCGAAACCATCGATGGTAAGCCGCTCGGCTTCGAGGTCGAACAGGCATTTGGGATGATGGTGACGAAAACGATAGGGACGATCGATGAGCAGGGCAAGGTAACAGTAAAGACCGGCCAGCAGCAGATGGAATTCGATTGGCCCGAAGGTGCGGTAATGTCCGAGGGGATGCGATTGCTGCTTTTGAAATATGGCCTTGCAGAAGGAACCACTTACACCGCGAAATTGTTTGACCCAAGTATGATGCTGGTTGTTGATGTCGAGGTAAAGGTTGGCTCAAAACAGAACGTTGACCTGCTTGGCCGTGTCGTTGCGTTGACTGAGGTTCAGAGCAATGTAAGTTCCGCGCAGATTGGCTCACTCGTAAGCACCGAATATTATAATGATAACCTTCTGCTTCAAAAAAGCATTACGCCTGTAATGGGGATGACTGTTGAGCAAGTCGCCTGCACGAAAGAATTCGCGCTCGGCCAAATCGATGTGCTTGAAGTGGTGGACAAGATGTTTATGGCCAGTCCTGAGCCATTGAGTGATGTCGGTTCAGCCCGGTCAATTACTTATTACTTGAGCCCTGTGACAGATGAGGTCGATTTGAAGATTCCATCCAGCGATAATCAAAAAGTTGAACAACTCAGTGGCGGCACAATAATCCTTACGGTCGAGCCTGTTGCTGCACCGACGGGCGTGAGGTTTCCTTACAAAGGCAACGACCCGGCGGCACTCGGGGCCCTTGAGCCGACAAGATATGTCGAGAGCGGCCAAAAAGTGATAATCGACCTTGCCCGGCGGGCGGTCGGAGATACAAGTGACGCAGCCGAAGCGGCCCGCAGGATTGAGGCGTTCGTGGCGGATTACGTTGTAGACAAGAGCTTGTCGGTCGGCTATGCCTCGGCGGCAGAGGTCGCTGTCAGCAGGCAGGGCGACTGCAGCGAACACGCCGTACTGACCGTGGCGCTTTGCCGGGCTGTCGGGATTCCGGCCCAGGTGGTTACGGGCTTGGCCTACGTGTCTCAGTGGAGTACTTTTCGGAACGGGTTCGGCGGTCACGCCTGGGTGCAGGTCTATCTCGGTGACAAGTGGGTTGGTCTTGATGCGGCCTTCAGGGGTACCGGCAGGGGCGGCTATGATGCCGGACATATTACCCTGGCTGTGGGCAACGGAAATCCCGAGGACTTTCTCAACCTGGTCAATACGATGGGGCAGTTCAAGATCGACAAGGTGACAGTCAACAAAAGATAACGGATGACGGACACGCTTAGAAACTATCTCAAAGCTGTCACACTGAGCGAAGCGAAGGGTCTGGCTTGCAGAAACAAGAGATTCTTCGCTGCGCTCAGAATGACAAATTGTGTTTTGAGATAGTTTCTTATTCGAACTGGATGTCGGTGAGGACGAATTCGACGTTGGTGTTACCGTTATATGTATTGAGCTGCGGCTGATAGGCGACGTTGAAGAATTCGTGCTCGAGCAGCTTCTTTTCCAATTTTCCGAACCTAAAGCCGATACAGCGCACAGCATTTGTGTTGTCGGTGATTGCAAGCTGTAGATGCTCACGTCCCGAGCCGACTCTTCTTGGCGGAGAAGCCAGACGGACTCCTTTTGTTGCGAAAACAGGTTTGGGATTACCTTCACCGAAGGGGCCGAGCATTTGCAGCTCGCTGACCATCTCATTTCGAAACTCAGATAATGGAGCAACCGCGTCTATGTAAAGTTTGGCGGTGACATCGCTTTCGTTCAGGTTTTCTTTTGCATAGGCTTCGAATTCTGCTGCGAACCGGTCTATTTTTTCGGTTTCGATAGTTACCCCGGCAGCCATTTTGTGGCCGCCGAAGCTGATTAAGTGCTGCGAGCAGGCCTTGATTGCGCTGAGCAAACAAAAACCGTGAATTGAGCGGCCGGAACCCTGAGCGACGCCGTTTTCGGCAGCGCCGGCGTTAATCATAATCGTCGGGCGATAGAATTTGTCCACTATTCTCGATGCGACAATGCCTATTACGCCGGTGTGCCAGTTTTCGTTCGCCAGGACGATGCTTTTGCGGTCGGGGTGGTGGAGGTTTCGCTCAATTATCATTTCGCAGGCCTGCTTGAATATCTTTCGCTCGTATTGCTGGCGCTGGCTGTTTTGCTCTTTGAGATATTCGGCTATTTGCATCGAGCGAATCGGCTTCTCGGACGTCAGAAGCTCCACAGCTAAACGGGCGTGTCCCATCCGCCCTGCCGCGTTGAGCATTGGCGCAAGGCGAAAGCCGATGTGGAAACTATCGAGGCTATGACCGGTCAGACCGGCCGACTCAATCAGGGCCTGTATGCCGGAGAGCTTGCACTGCGGCAGTGCCTTTAGTCCGAAGCTCGTCAGCACCCTGTTTTCTCCTCGCAGGTCAACGATGTCAGCGATGGTCCCCATTGCCGCTAAGCTCGTTGCGTTGAGCATAAATTCGCGTAACCTCGGTTCGAGCTTTCGGCCTGAATTGAATTCATTGGCAATGGCCCAGGCCAGCTTAAAGGCGACCATAGCGCCGGCTGAATCCTGGTTCGGATAGGATTCTTCAAGGGCGGGATGCACGAGAGCGACCGCTTTGGGAAGGGTCGCTGCAGAGCGTGAACCAGGCTCGGCCCCGCTCGCTGCGAACGCGGCACCCGGCGGACATACTTCGTGATGGTCGGTTATTATCAAATCAAGACCCAATTGCCCGGCGAGCTCGGCGGAGCTGTATGCTGTAACACCGCAATCGACAGTAACCAGAAGTTTGCTGCCGGATTTTGCCAGTGTCCGGACAGCTTCGGCGTTCAGACCGTAGCCTTCGTCGATGCGGTGAGGTATATAATAATCAACGTCAGCACCGAGCAGCTTCAGGACCTGCCAGAGAATTGCGACGCCCGTAATGCCGTCCACGTCATAGTCGCCATAGACGGTGATTTTTTCCTTGTTTGTAATGGCCTGCTTTAATCTTTGAACCGCTGGCTCAATTCCCGGCATTTGAGCAGGGTCGATAAGCTGCGTCAGTTTGGGTCTCAGGAAAACAGAACCGGTCTGGGCGTCAGTTATTCGGCGATTAATTA
>CAZLIO010000273.1:0-5573 GCA_964559025.1 uncultured Pirellulales bacterium
TCATCACATCTCAAACTCGTCAAAGCAGTAAAAACGCTATCACCATCATTACTCTTAAACTTTTTACCGGCGGGAATATTCTCCAGTATAACGCCTTTGCCGTCATCTGTTGATTTCAGCGTATATTCACCACCCGCAGTACTAACCGTTACGGACACAATATCCTCGCGCTTCACTGAAATAAGCTCCTGCTCGATGTAACTCATCGCCGTGCCTCCGAGCCACGGCATACTCGGTGCCACATAGACCTTGTCGCTCGAAGCCAATCTTACGTAAGTTCCCTGCCCAAGCTCTTTGGCTTTACCTGCAACAACACCCGTCAGCAGTGACGAATCCGGCTTGAAAAATTTAACTAAGCTTTTGGCCTTTTCCTCTGTTAACCCAAGGTCCTCATGGTTTGCCGCATTGTCTGTAACAAACTGTGAGGTCTGAATCTCTAAGCACTTAGTTATCAAATTATTTATTTCACTTGCTTTGGCTGGATAATTGTTTTTATTGACAACAACAAAACGTCCTTGCTGGCGATTGAGCGTTACCGCATCTTCACCGGTCCCCACAACGATACTATCTATATCAGCCGGGTCGAGTCCCTGGATAAGATAAGCCGGCCTGTCCACATCAGTCTTCGGCCTGTTTGAAACACGGGACTGAACTACTGCCCATATCACCATAAAAACCGCTACAATACCTAACAACGTAAGTTTTTTATCGCTCATCTATAAAACTCCTGTTTTATTTCTTAAATCCGAAATTCGAATTTCGGATTTACCTCAAGCATCACTTGCATGGCTAATATAATGTCTCTTCCGTACACTGCGGCGGATTCCCAATACTATAGCAATTACCAGAATAACCGCCGGGGCCATTAGCATATTAAAACCTCGAAGAATATTACCTAAATGTTCGATTCGTTCACGTCTTGTCAATTTCACCTCATTCAATTGACGCTGTGCCCGGCGTTGTTTCAATTCGATATCCCGCTGCTTCTGCAGTATCGAACTGCCGAGAACCTCTTCCTGGCCTTTCTTGGCTGAAGCTAAAATAGATTGCAGCTCGCTCTGGAAACCTGTAATTTGCGCGTTAATCTTCGCCACTTCTTCGCGAGTTTCCTCTTCTGCCTGCATTTCAATTTCGTTAACAACAACAAACGGCCGCTTAAAGTTACCTCTCGACCTGATGGAAACCAAATCACTCGAACCGCTCAAATCATCAATAGCGTTCAGCACTAAAGCACTATTATCTCCAACAACAATCTTGCCGAAGAAGGAGTTCTGGTATGCTATCGAATCGCTTATAAAATCAACATCTGCAAAAACCACCACCGCACAGTCCTCCTGGGCTTCTGTCAGACCTTTAATCCGCTTTTTTATTTTCTTCACATCATTTGGGTCTTTCGTTTCGTCCGAAGACTCCTCGTCGGCCTCAACCTCAATCTCAATACCATCAGGGAAACTACTCTTAAGATGGCCGGTTATAAGATAACCCATCGAAACCGGCTTGTCACCCTCGATAAATTTACTCATAAGATTTGATGGGTCTAATATCATCAGTTCGTATGCATTACTTATCGAAAAGCTATTACCCCTGTTAGTTGTTGTAACAAGTGGTGTTCGTCTTACCTCAACTTCCTCATTTGGGTCCGCAACTTCCCTAAGCACACCTGAGAATAGAAGCCTTACCTGGTTAAGCTGGGCTGTAATAACATTGTCGGTATCGAAACATTTTCCTTCCGGCGTCAGATTAAGGTAACCGATTATCCTCTCCGGCCTTTGGCGAATATTAGCCATCTCCGCCAGAGTTCTGTCACCGGCAAAAGTGTTCACAGGCATCTCGATGCCCCATGTCTTCAGAAGAACGTTCAGCTCCGAGCTGCGCGAAACCTGCATCCCCATCTGCATCATCTTCGGATCCGGCCTATCCGCAAAGCAATAAGGGTCAACAAATGCGATCATCCTGCCGCCTTTCAGCACAAACTGGTCTATTGCGAACAACGTCTGCTCCGGCAGGTCTTTTGGGTGGATAACCAAAAGAATGTCAATATCGTTAATGTCATTGACGTCTGTGGGGACACTGACAACATCGTACTGTTTTCGCAATTGTTCAATAAAAGTCCAGGGCCGCTTCGGCTCTTGACCCTGTCTGAGCATCATCTCATACATATAACCGCTCACGTCATCGCCCATTACCTCAAGTGAGCTCATTACACCGACTTTCCGTTTCTGTCGGGTAATTGCGGTATCAATCAGGTAGCTTATATCATATTCAACAAAATTCTCCCGGTCCGGCGAAAAGAACGGTATAGCCTTTTCAACCCCAAATTGTGTCTGCAACACTAAACCGAAGAAAAAGTTTTCCTCCTGAGTTATAGGAAATCGTTTCAAGCCGTACCTCAAAGCCTGTACCTCATCGTCGGAAAAAGGCCGCGGATCGATTACTTCCAGCTCAACCATACCTTTGGACGCTGTGACGTATTCTTCCAGCAGTGCTTTGACGAACTGGTAATAGTTATTAAAATACCGGATTTGGTCCGGTCCTTTCAGTGCGGCGGTCTTTGCGTAGTAGAGCTTGACTTTAATCGGTTGAATCAGTTCGTCCAGGATCGCTTTCGTCCCATTCGAAAGAGTATAAAGTTTTTGGTCTGTAATATCAACCTTCAGTCCCTTTGCGATGTTTTGGCTAATACTTATTGCGGAAAAAATAATCACCAAAACAAGACCTGCCCCAATAATTGTTTGTATCGTTCGGTTCATTATCTCGCTTTCCTTTCATCCAAAACAATACTGCACGCGGCAATCCACCCGATAATCAACAATATAAAGTAAGAAAGGTCTTCAAACTTCAGCACACCCCTCTGGATTGACTCGAAGTGTGTCTGGAAGCTCATATTCTCTATCGCTGAGACCAGACCGGCCGGCAAAAACGTCGAGACGTAACTTAATGTCGTCGGCATACCCGCAAAAACAAGCACTGCACAGGCAACCACAGACAGGACAAAACTTATCACCTGGTTCTTACTGACCGCCGAAAAGAAACAGCCGATAGCCAGAAATCCGCCCGCCATCAATACGCTCCCTAAGTAACCGGTAATTATCAAGCCGATATCCGGCTCACCAAGGTAACATACTGTAATCACCATAGGGAAAGTCAGCGCCAGTGCAATCACGAGGAAAAGCCACGCTGCAAAGAACTTCCCTAAAACCGCCTGTGTTATCGTAATCGGCAGAGTAAACAGCAGCTCAATCGAACCGACCTTGCGCTCTTCAGCCCAGAGACGCATCGCTGTCGATGGCACCATAAAAACAAACAGCAGCGGCAAATTCATAAAAAACGCACGCATATCTGCCTGCCGCATCTCATAAAAGCCCTCTTTGAATGTCAGGTATCCCGAGAAAAACAAAAAAATCACAAGAAACACATATGCAAGAGGGGTCGTAAAATAACTCTTCAGTTCCCTCTTGAACACCGCCAAAAAACTATTCATTTGTTAACTCCTCGTTTTGTCGATTAATTTACACTCGCCAATTTACTTCTTACCATTTCTGGTAATCCTGCGAAAGACTGCATCAAGCCCGCACTGGTACTTCTCCTTCAACTGGCCAGGCGTTGAATCTACCAGTATTCGGCCTTTGGCAATGATTATCGTCCTCGAGCAAACAGCCTCCACTTCTTCGAGGATGTGAGTCGAGATGATAATACATTTGTGCTTTGCCATTTTGCTGATAAGTTTTCTAACCTCATGTTTTTGATTAGGGTCCAGCCCATCGGTGGGTTCGTCAAGAATAAGTACATCCGGGTCGTGGATTAACGCCTGAGCCAATCCCACTCGACGTTTATATCCTTTCGATAATGTCTCAATCGTCTGATGATATACCGACTCAATCGAACACATCGGGACAATCCGGTCAAGTGCCTGCTTGCATTTCTTGCCCTTAATCTGTCTGGCATCACAAACAAAGTTCAAAAAACTACCCACCGTCATCTCGTTATACGCCGGCACGTTCTCCGCTAAATATCCAATCGACCGCCTGACCTCGATTGGATTCTTCAAAATATCATACCCAAGTATAGTAGCTGTCCCGCTGTCTGGCCGCAGAAAACACGCCAACATTCTCATCGCTGTGCTCTTGCCGGCCCCGTTAGGCCCAAGAAGACCCAAAACCTGACCCTTTTCAACACTGAACGATATACCATCAACAGCGACAACCGGGCCGAAACTACGCCGAAGCTCTTTGACCTCTATCATATTCATCTCCACAAAACCAACTCAAATTATAAACCGTAACCTGATTTCCCTTACGGAGTTCGTATAAATTTACCCAAAATCTCTTGACAGTCAATACCCTTGATAAGATTATTTTGTTCGGAACATTTAACCTCAATATAACTTAGGACTTATGAGTCAAGTTGCTAAAGTAAAATTTGTCGATTATAAAACCAGCATAACCAGGGCCCTTGACCTTATTGATGCCGGGGCCCGCCTGCCCCAGAAAGGTCTTATCATTATCAAACCAAACCTGACAAACTCTTCACCGCCGCCGGTTACAACCAGCGTCGATGCTGCCGAAGCGACGTACAACTACTGCAAAGCCCACACAAAGGCTGAAATCGTCATAGGTGAGGGCTGTGGAACCGGAAGAACTCCGGACGTTTTCGATGCCCTCGGATACACAGACATGTCCAACAAGTACGGCATGAAACTAATCGATTTCAACGAAGCCGAAACTATCATTCTCGAAAATGATAATGCCCTGCAATTAAAACAGTTTTTTATACCTAAGATTGTCCGGCAGGCATTCGTGATTTCACTGCCTGTCCTTAAGGACCACAGTTTCACCAAAACCACGATTGCAATGAAAAATATGTTTGGCATCGCCCCGGGCAGGTTCTATTCGGGCTCCTGGAACAAATCAAAGCTCCACAGTCCCTCAACGGACAAGTCCGTTGTGGATGTCTGCTTATATAAAAAGCCCGACCTCTCGGTAGTTGACGCCTCCATCGCCCTGAAGGGAATGCACCTTGCCGGCAGGCACAAGAACATAGGCCTTATCCTGGCCGGCTTCGACCCCGTCGCCGTCGATACTCTCGGAAGCAAACTGCTCGGACACAATCCAAAAAAATCGGACTACCTGACACTGGCCAACGGCCGGCTCGGATATATGGAAAACATCGAAATAATAAACGGCTAATCCTGCCTCATTTAACAATTATCAAAAGACTTTTTTTAAAAGATTCAATTATCCTTTAGAAGAGGATTAAGCCGAACAAATCGGCGTAAGCCCCGAATTGACGTAAATCCGTTGACCTCTCGGTTGTCATTGCGAGACCGACAAAGGCGGACGCGGCAATCTCAAACTTTGAAAGCTTCGTATCAACCACGCCCCCATATCTTGCTTCACACCTGTGCCTGCGTTACCCCCTTTGCTGTCTGCGATAGCAGACAAGGGGGTGCAGGCAAGAAGCAATGGGGGCCAACTAAATCCCAGCTTAAGGCGCCGGTTCCGGCGGCGGAGGATACAGACGAATATCGTCAAAGTACATCGTACCTGAACCACCAGCTAACGGATTGTTCCTGT
>CAZLIO010000274.1:0-5563 GCA_964559025.1 uncultured Pirellulales bacterium
ACGATTTTTTTCTTTTCAAAGTATGCCTAACCTCAATTTTGCAGAACTCATTTAATTCTCTTTTCTGCTGTCTTGCCTCCAAAGTAAAATCCCGTTATGGCGGCCAAAAGCCCGGCAAGCATGCTTAGGATATTGTTGATTATTTGGGAATTATCCCCTCGGGGACCTTCCACCAGTATATGGATTACAGCTATACCAAGAACCACTATGACCGTAAGGGCCATCACAGCTCGAGCAAGACCAGGTATACCAGGTGGTGGTGCTCCAATTTCTTTGATAAATTCTTGTAGCTCTTTTAGCTCTAATCTATCGAGCGACGCTTTTTCTACCAAGAGGTTCCGTGTTTTATTTCTCGATCGATATGCCAGGCATATATCGAGGAGCATAGGAAGGCCCGCAACCAGGGCTAACACCACTACATAAATTATGTTCGTCGTCATTTTATCACCTCCATTCGTCGCTTCTTACCTGGGTCTACTCTTTGAGTATAGCTTTACACTGCTTTAATTTTCTGTCGCCAGACTGTACTCGTTCGCTCTGGAGATTGTAATAATCTACAGCTTTTTGGACAATCGCTTCAAAGTGTACCACCCCGAGTTTCCACGGCTTAGGAATTAAGTAAAAAATCTCTCCCTGATAGAGTGCCGTCTGGAGATTGGGGTCCTTCGTATATCCCGAGAGTATGATACGGATGGTGTGTGGATACTCTTTTCTGACGATTCTAAGAAGCTCGAGTCCGGTCATCTCAGGCATGCACATATCAGTTACGATTACATGCACTTCTTCACGCTGGAGGATTTCAAGTGCTTCTTTGGCACTCTTGGCGAAAAATTTATTGTATGGCTCATCCAGGAGACCCCTTTCCAAGGATTGCAGGACTATTTCGTTATCGTCCACAAATAATACGGTTCTCTCTTCCACTGTTTTCGTTTTTGCTCTCCATTTCATTGTTTGCCCCTTAGCTTATGAGCATACACTTTTACATTATTGGAATCCTTAATATACCTAACCCTTATAGCTCCTTGAGTAAGTTCCAAAGACAACGGCGTTTTATCTAAACTTGAATCCGTATCAAGATGTTCGGCTCGCGTAATGGTTTTCTAATCCAACATATATACTGTCGTCAATAAAATCAGACAAATCGACAGGTACTTTCCCTTAGCCTTATAGGGATTTTCCCCGGAGCTTTTTTCCGGCCTGATGCTCCTGCCCAAAAGCAATGCCTGTTTTCGATTTTCATGCTCAGATAAAGTTTATGGCAGGGACAGTGGTGAGTTACCCCCCACTATTGGGTCAGATTAAATGTAAATCGCTATTCTTAGTAGCACTAATAAACAAGTCCACAAGTTCAGCTACAGAATCGACCTTCATTTTTTGCATCATGTGGGCTCGATGGAACTCAACGGTCTTCATGCTAAGCCCCAGTTCACGAGCAATGACCTTGTTAGCTTTCCCGGCAATGACAAGGTCCATCACCTCTCGTTCCCTCGGTGTGAGAAGTGCAAGGCTGGCTGAGACGACCTTCTGTTGAGCCTGTTTTTTCCTGATTTGCGCATCCTCGGCGATGGCTTTATGGACCTGGTCGAGCAGATACTGGCCTTTAAAAGGTTTTTCGATGAAGTCTATTGCGCCGTTTTTCATTGCCTGCACAGCGTCCATGACTTCACCATAGCCTGTGATAATAATGTTCGGGATGAGTATATTCCTGCTCTGAAGAATTTTCTGGAGTTCGAGACCGCTGATATCCGGCATTCGCATATCGATTAGCAAACAGCCCGGCTGATCAGGTTTGTAACTATCTAAAAACTCCTGAGCACTCGAATATGTCTCTACGTTTAGTTTCACTGATTTCATTAGTAGGCATAATTCTTTAAGCACAGACGGATCATCATCCACAATGAATACTGTTGGCTCAGATTGAGTCATAACGTCCCTCTTCACATAAGTAGATGATTTTACAAAGTTCAATTTATCCACATTTGATTAAAGATATTTACATGATTTTTCTCGACATTCGTCATAACAATACAATATCTCATTAAACCTTTCAACAATTGGAGCTTTCATCTATAGCGGTCAGTTTGAATATTTAATTAAAACTATCCGATTGCTTGTTAGGCAGAAATAGGAAAATTCCTTAATTTTGGTTGGCAAAATGCCTATGAAGGCCGGTACGAATGGAGCCAATAATATATTAGTCCGTGGCGTCACAACAGGAACTGTTCAGCCCAGATAAGGTAACCTTAGCCTCAGCAATTGCCTCGTCCATGTGAGAGCAATATTAAATTATTCAGTATCTCGAAAGCAACAAATAGAAGAATTCTCCCATTTATCAAATTTATCGAGCAGAATTGTTATATTTACCAAACAAAATTACAGAAAACAATTAGGACTTTCCCTTGTAGGCATTAGGGTTTTCCCTATAAAACCCTTTTAGTCCTCATGCTAACCTGATTCTGGGAACTCATAACCGTGGGGCCATAGGTTACGACAAGCCACCAAGTGTCAGGAAATGATAATATTTTCAAAAACTTGACGTGCATGAGGCAGAAAAGTTAAGTGCCCGAATTAACAAGAGGAGTGGTAAGGTACGCTCCACTATTGGGGCAGATTAAATGTAAATCGCTATTCTTTAGTAGCACTAATAAACAAGTCCACAAGTTCAGCTACAGAATCGACCTTCATTTTTTTCATCATGTGGGCTCGATGGAACTCAACGGTCTTCATGCTAAGCCCCAGTTCAAGAGCAATGACCTTGTTAGCTTTCCCGGCAATGACAAGGTCCACCACCTCTCGTTCCCTCGGTGTAAGAAGGGCAAGGCTGGCTGAGACGGCCTTCTGTTGAGCCTGTTTTTTCCTGATTTGCGCATCCTTGGCGATGGCTTTGTGGACCTGGTCGAGCAGATACTGGCTATTAAAGGGTTTTTCGATGAAGTCTATTGCGCCTTTTTTCATTGCCTGCACAGCGTCCATGACTTCACCATAGCCTGTGATAATAATGGTCGGGATGAGTATATTCCTGCTCTGAAGAATTTCCTGGAGTTCGAGACCGCTGATATCCGGCATTCGCATATCGATTAGCAAACAGCCCGGCTGATCAGGTTTGTAACTATCTAAAAACTCCTGAGCACTCGAATATGTCTCTACGTTTAGTTTCACTGATGTCATTAGTAGACGTAATCCTTTAAGCACTGACGGATCATCATCCACAATGAATACTGTTGGCTCAGATTGAGTCATGACGTCCCCCTTCAAATAGGCAATGTGAATCGGAACGTAGCGCCCCCAGCTGGATTGCTTTCTGCCCAAATCCGACCCCCATGTGCCTCAATTATAGAGCGGCTGATTGATAAACCCATACCGAGTCCTTGAGAATTTGTCGTGAAGAAATGCTCGAAAATTCTATCGGTGTTCTCGGCAGACAAGCCACAACCTGTATCACTTACCATAACTTGAACCATATCATTTCCATCTGTTGAGACTTCGATAATTATCTGACGTTTGCTCTGGTCTACATTCTTCATTGCCTCGAAGCTGTTGTGAAGAAGATTCACCAAAACCTGTTGAATCTGTATTCTATCTACCTTAAGCATCGGTGGCTTTTCAGACGGCTCCAACCACTGAATTGTTATTCCTTTAAGTCGTGCTTCATATTCTATAAGGTTGATTGTTTCGCGAATAATTTCCCCGATGCTGACGCCGGAGCGATGTGGTTCTTTTTTGCGAACCAGGCTTGCTATCCGACGGATGATTTTGCCGGCTCGTTCTGCCTGTGTTCCAGCTTCTTGTATAGCCTCTAAAAGTGCGTTACTATTCCAGTCCCCGGATTTCATCATTCGCAACGCCCCTTCAGCATAAGCTGCAATAGCACAAAGCGGTTGATTGAGCTCATGTGCTAAAGCAGAAGACATCTCGCCAATAGTGCTAAGCCTTGCAAAATGGGCAATCTCCTCCCGATGTTCGCGTTCATGCTGCTCCATTAGCTTTAGTTCAGTGATGTCAATCGCCGTCGCACACATTAGTGAAGGGTTCCCATTATCGTCCCTCATGACCCAATCGCTCATTAGAGTAGGAAATTCCGTGCCATCCCGATGTACGTGCCATACCTCTTCCCCATGAATCCCCTGGCCTGTTTTAATAAGTCGTTTATTTAACTCGTTTACTCGTTTCATCTGCGCATCAGTATGAAAAATCTCTAAGTTTTTGCCGATTAGTTCAGCCGAGGTATAGCCATGCATCCTGGCAAAATTGTCATTAACGTAAGTAAAGTTACCATCAAGATCAGCTATGGCACAACCGTGAGGCGACAGGGCGGTCATTGTCTTAAATTTTTTAATTTCCTCCTCCGCCTTTTTGCGCTCGGTTATGTCAGTCCAGTACCCTATACGCTCAAGCGGCTTGCCTTGTTCGTCGCAAATCAACCTCGATTCATCATGCACCCACCGGTAACTTCCGTCCTTATGTAGAAATCGATATTCATGAATGGTAACATTATCCTCGAATATACGAGAGAGTCCGGCAATTATGCGTTGTCTATCATCCGGATGGATATGTTCGACCCAGAAATTGGGATCTTCCACAAACTGGTTTGGTTCATAGGCAAATTGATTCCTGACATTTTCGCTTATAAACGTAGCTGCCCAATTACTCCCAATTTCACTTGTATAGGTGGTTGCTGGACTTGTTGCGAGAATATATTCTACCCTCTCCTGAGTTTTTATCAGTTGCTCCTCGGCCTCCTTGAACTCCGTGATGTCTCTTACAAAAGACCACGCAATCACAGGTTTGCCTTGCCTGTCTTTAGTTGTATTGACCCTGATGTTAACAGGAAAAATACTTCCGTCTTTTCGTATATATTCTTTCTCGTATGCTTCAGAAAATCCTTTTGCAAGTATCTGGTTTTTTATGATATCGGCCTCTGTCTTATGCCATTTTCGGGGCGTTATCTGCTTATAAGTTTTTCCCCTGAGCTCTTCGATTGTATAACCAAGCATACCTGCGAACGCCTTGTTGGCATCAAGGAGCCTGCCTTCCATATCACAGACTATAATCCCGTCCGGGTTTGTTACAAACAAGGCTCGGTATATCTCTTCACCTTTTCTCAGCTCCTCCTGTGCCCGCCACAATGCTTGGATTTCTTCAACAGGCTCTTTCCCGGTTTTCCTGGAATCAACCATCTGCTGAACCCCCAGCTATGGTCCGTATGAACGGCCTTTTTTCTCGCTTCAAAGAGTGATTGCCATCCAGAGCTGGCTATTCACGTTCCTCAACTATGAACTTCTGCAACCTACAATCAATATTATGTATCATCCCCCCGAATAGTCAAGGATTAATTGCGGTGGGACAAAGAAAAAATCAAAAAGGCGGGGGCAAATGCGGGTCGCTTAAAAGTCAAACCCGCCTCCGTATGCTGGCAATTTTATCTACCAAAACCACAAAACTCGAAGAATCAGCAAATTTCTTAAAGATTTGATATACAGCGCTTTGGCTACGCCCTAACCACAGAAATTTACCTACGGGCACTGCCGGACACATACCCCTCCAGGAACACCCAGGCCGTTTA
>CAZLIO010000275.1:0-5563 GCA_964559025.1 uncultured Pirellulales bacterium
AAAGTGAGCTAAAGTGACTAAAGTGAGCTAAAGTGACTAAAGTGAGCTAAAGTGAGCTAAAGTGATGGATAATAAAGAATTTGCCAGGGAGCTTGAAAAACGGACACGAGAGTTCGGTGTGTGTATAATCAGGTTATCAGGATATCAGGTAGCAGGTTATCAGGGAATCAGGTTATCGGGGAATTAGAGAATTCGTGACTTTGCAGCATTGTGGCAGAAAAGGTTTGGTAATGCTTAAAATAAAACATTTTATTCAACAAAGCTGGCTGCTGATTGTGGCGTCGTTTTTCTTTGGGCTGCTGATAGCGGTAACTAACGCTGCGCTGTCACCAAAGATAGTGCAGAACAAAATCAACAAGCGCAATCGGCTGGTTGGTGCTCTGCTGCCGGATGCTAAAAACTTTGTGTTAGACAAAGAAATCGAAATTGAGTCTATCCAGGGCAAAAAAGAGAAAATTGAAGTCTATAGAGCTATGTCTGAGGAAGACGAATGTGTCGGCTGGAGTTTTAATGCCGACGGGTCGGGTTTTGCGGACAAGATTGAGCTGGTAGTAGCTGTGGACAAGGATTTTGAAAAGCTCGCAGGTTTCGATGTGCTGGCAAGTAATGAGACGCCCGGCTTCGGCGACCAGATAAAATACGACTACTACCGAGACCAGTTTAAGGGTGCGCCGGCTGAGGAGCTCAAGCTTGTAACGTCAGGCGAGCCCAAGAACATCGACGCTGAAATCGTTGCGATAAGCGGGGCTACTGTAAGCAGCGAAGCAGTGGTCGAAATAATCAATAGTTTCTTGACCCAGATTAAGGAACAGATGCAACAAAAAGGACAAATCAGTAATGACAGACAAGAGTGAAGTTAGAACTGCGCTTTACGGACAGACTCTGATAGCGGGCTTGTGGCGTGAGAATCCGGTGTTTCGGCTGCTGTTGGGAATGTGTCCGACATTGGCGGTTACGGCTGCGGTCAAGCCGGCCTTGACTATGGGCTGCTGCGTGATCTTTGTGCTTTTGTGCAGCAACATTATAGTCAGCTTGATGCGCAACCTTCTTAAGCCGCATCTGCGAATATTGATGTTTACATTGACAATAGCAACTTTCGTTACTATAGCGGATTTATTCTTGAAGGCGTTTGTGCCAGAGATGAGTGAGACACTTGGGCCTTATGTTCCGCTGATTATAGTCAACTGCATTATCATTTGCCGGGCTGAGGCTTGTGCCAGTAAAAACGGCCTTATTATAAGTGTCATCGATGCGCTGGGAATGGGTGTGGGCTTTACACTTACGTTGTGTGTTTTAGCCGGTGTCAGGGAGCTGCTGGCAACAGGTGCAATATTCGAAATACAGATACTTGCTCTGCTCAAAGAAGGTGGTTGGTTTGTACCGTGGGCGGCGATGGGCATGCCGGTAGGGGCATTTATAACTTTAGGACTGATGTTAGGACTGGTGAACGTGATTACCAAAAAAGATGCTTAAAAGGGAAGGTTTATGGATACTCTTAACATTCTGCTTATCGGCTTTATATCTATCGTTGTAGTCAAGAACCTTGTCTTTACGAAGTTTCTCGGTATCTGTCCGTATCTTGGTGTCTCGGGAAGAATAGATATGGCTTTCGGTATGGGCATGGCGGTGACATTTGTTGTTACACTCAGTGGTACGCTGACGTGGATGATTGATAATTGGGTCCTGATGAAACTTGGTCTGGAGGTTACGCGATACGTTTGTTTCATATTGGTTATTGCCGGTGCCGTGCAATTGGTGGAGATGTATCTGCGAAAGTTTTTCCCTTCTTTGTACGAGAGCTTTGGCATATTTTTGCCGCTGATTACAACGAACTGTGCGATATTGGGATTGTGTTTGTTTTTGAATCTCTGGAACATTAACTCTCTGCTTGAAGCAGTGGTGGTTAGCTTCGGTGCCGGTATCGGCTTTACAATGGCGATTTGCATTATGGCCGGCATTCGAGAAAATCTGAATATGGCTGACGTTCCGAAGTGCCTCAAAGGTGCACCGATTACCCTGATTACCGCAGGTATCCTTGCCCTGGCGTTTATGGGTTTTGCAGGAATGATTAGGTGAGTGAATTAGTTGATTAGAGAATTAGTGAATTAGAGAATGATTTTGGCAGATATTTTACAGTTGTGGAGTAGTGCGTGGCCGGCGGGCGTAATAATGCTGGGCTTAGGCAGTGGTTTTGCGCTGGTGCTTTTGATAGCAAGCGTGAAGCTCAAAGTTGAGGTTGACCCGAAAGTAGAGCAAATCCGTGAGGCGCTGCCGAATCTTGACTGCGGTGCCTGCGGATTCGCGGGCTGTGGTCAATATGCGAAAGCGGTTCTGGCAAACCCGGAACTGTTAGGCAGATGTGCTCCCGGCGGGCCGGAAACGTCGGCGAAAATCGCAGACGTATTGAATTTACAAGTGAGCGAGTCAGGCCCCCAACAAAGACCAATCGTGCGCTGCCGTGCTCGCACAGACGACAAAACTTTATATGCCAAGTATCAAGGAATCCAAACCTGCATTTCTGCCAACGCATTGGCAAATGTGCAGGCCTGTGGGTTCGGGTGCCTGGGCTTCGGTGACTGTACGACAGCGTGCAAGTTCGATGCTCTGCACATTGTTGACGGCCTGGCTGTCGTTGACTATGAGAAATGCACCGGCTGTACGGCCTGCTCGAAGGCCTGCCCGCGAAACTTGATAGAAATGGTTCCATTTCATTCCGAGAATATGATGATAGTCGCCTGTAACAGTAAGGAGACGGGCAAGAGCACACGGTCGATATGCAAGGTTGGCTGTATCGGCTGTGGCATCTGTGTTAAACAGACAGATGTATTCTCGGTGGAGGACAACCTGGCCCGGATAGACTTCACCAGATACGAGCCCAACGAGCAGACCGAAACCGCGATGAATAAATGTCCGACCAAGGTGATTATTTATCGTGGCAAAACCGCCCCCGAGCCGCCCCAAGCCGACAAAAAACCTGTTACTGTGACAAAAGCATAATCCGACCCACTTATATGTTATCATCCTGGGGTTTATACTTTACTCAAACTGACTGTTTTCAAGCTGTCATTCCTTCGCTTCGCTCAAGGACAGTGCTGAGCAAAGCGAAGCGAAGCATCTGGCTTTAGTAAAGAATAATAGCATTGTGGGGGCATGAGATTCTTCGCTCCACTTTGTTCCGCTCAGAATGACAAACCGTGCTATATTACTGCTAATAAAATAGTTATAGTTATTTTCGCTACTAAATCAGTCAGTTTGAGTACTTTATATATTTTTCGGCGCCGGTGGTTTTTATAATTTCGTACTCCGGTTGTGAGGTTATGAATATTGCCTCGGTGGCGGGGAGTTTTTCGATTAATGCAAGGCCCTTTTCGGTACCCATTACGCTGACCGCTGTGGCCAGGGCATCGGCGTCAGCTGCATTGTCAGCAATAATGGTTACGCTCGAGAGGCCTTGGGGACTTGCTCCTGTTTTGCGGTCTATGATATGGCTGTAGCGTCTGCCTTCGATTAAAACAAACTGCTGATAATCACCGCTGGTTGCGCTTGCTCCATTGGTCAATTTCAGTTTCAACACAAGGTTGAGCTCGGCAATATCCTCATCTAAATTTGGATTTTGCACGCCGATTACCCAATGGTTTCTACCTTTTGGTGGTTCACCGAAGCATCGAATGTCACCGCCGATGTCAACCATACCGCCGATTGCGCCAGAGCGTTGCATTGCCTCCACAGCCTTGTCAATAGCATAGCCTTTAGCAATCCCGCCGAGGTCCAGCCGCATGCCCTCAACGGCGAACTGCACAGTTTTGCTTTTGTCGTCAAGTTTTAGCTTTTCAAAACCGACTTTGGATTTGGCCTGGTCGATTTGCTCTTTGGTGGGGGCAACTTGTTTTTTTTCTGCGGTATGGAACAAATCTACCAGAGGACCAACAGTGACATCAAATGCTCCATCGGTAAGTCTGCTGAACTCGATGCTTCTTTGCAAGACTTCGTAAGTTGATTTGCTGAGGTGGAATGCTGTTTTGGCGGCGTCTTTATTAATCCGGCTTATTTCCGAATCGCTCTTGTAGTCGCTCATCAGGTCGTCAACTTTGTGGATTTCTGCAAGAGCAGTTTCGATACATTTCTTAGCTGTATTTGAATCTTCTGCGATGACGACGATGCGGGCGAATGTCCCCATAACCAGCCGATGGCCGCTGTCAAGCTCGATTTGTCTGTTAGAGCGGGCAGAGAAATAAATCGCCACAATTAAACAAGCGGCGAGGACTGCAATCACAATACGATGGATTTTCGTTTTCATAAGAAACCCTTCTTAATGTTAGATTTGATAATTGATAATCGAACGATAATCAATAGAAAATAATCAATAATCAGCATATAATGCCGGTATGGGTAAAAAAGAAGTAACAATGTTGGCTGAGCGGGTCGAGCGGGAATTTCTGCCTTTTGTTCGCAGGCCGGGCAGATATATCGGCGGGGAAATAAATCAAATCAAAAAGGACCTGTCGCAATGTGAGCTGACCGTTGCGCTGTGCTTTCCGGATATTTACGAAGTTGGGATGAGTAACAGCGGGATAGCTATTATATATGATGTTCTTAACAGCATCGATGGTGTAGCTGCTGAGCGGGTCTTTTCGCCGTGGGTTGACGCTGAAAAGGTGCTGCGCGAGAAAAAAATCCCCCTGTTCAGTCTGGAATCCAAAGTGTCGCTATAAAGTTTTGACGTAGTGGGCTTTAGCTTGAGCAGCGAGCTTTGCTATACCAATGTGCTTAATATGCTTGAGCTGGGCGGGATCGATGTCCGAAGCTGCCGGAGGAGCGAAGATGAGCCGTTGATAATTGCGGGCGGGAGTATGGCGAACTGCTGCGAGCCTATGGCTGAGTTCGTTGACCTGTTTTTGTTAGGCGAGGGCGAAGGAGCTGTGGTTGAGCTTGCGGGATTGGTTAGAGAGAAAAAAAAGGCTGGTGCGAGAAAAAAAGAAATCCTACTTAGTGCTGCCAAGAAATTTGAATGGGTTTATGTCCCATCTTTGTATGAGTTTGAGTATGAAGGGGCAAAGATAAAGTCGTTTCAACCGGGTTCGCCCGGCTTGCCGGTGGAATTTAAGAATGCTGTCGTGGAAGATTTTGAAAATGCCTCTGTGCCGCTTGAGCCTATAGTTCCGTTTGTGCAGGCGGTGCATGAGCGGGTGAGTGTAGAGATTATGCGCGGCTGTCCGGGGCGGTGCAGATTCTGCCAGGCGAGCTTTTGCAGAAGGCCTGTTCGCTATCGAAGTGTTCAAAGAATAATCGATATCGCTAAGGCGTGCTATCACTCTACGGGATATGATACTGTAAGCCTATTGAGCTTATCGAGCGCCGATTATCCGGAACTCGAAGGATTGGCTGCCGGTCTTCGCGCGTATTTTCAGGATAAGCATGTCGGGCTGTCACTGCCGAGTCTGCGCGTTGACGGGCAGTTGAAATTACTTCCGAAATTGCTGACTTCGGTGAGGACGGGGGGGCTTACGATTGCTGTTGAAGCGGCCAGTGAAAAATTAAGGCAAGTCATTAACAAGCCCCTGAA
>CAZLIO010000276.1:0-5560 GCA_964559025.1 uncultured Pirellulales bacterium
CATGCGAGTGCAGCAATTCAAGGGGAAAATAAACAACCTGTAAAGAGGGTAATATCAAATAATAGTCGGGATAGAAATGCAGCGCGCCACCTTAGGCAAAGGCTTGGCTGTTTCAGCGTTTTAACTTTACGTGCCCATTTAACCTTCACCATAGTCCACGTTTCCGCAGACCTCCCTGCGATCCCAGACAGTCGGATTTCCCAAATCCGGTTTTGGTCTCGGGCCCACTGAGCATATATGATCTCAGGGCAGCCGGGCCGTTTACACCACGCATCGCCCGGATGGTTACCCCTTCCGAGATGTGGCATCACTACGTGCCTGAATCGGGCAACTGGCACGACGGGACTTTCACCCGCTGGATTGCAGCCTTGTCGGCCGCTCCAAATCCCTGCTGCCACAAAAATTTTCTTTGAGGCATCCTCGTTACGACATATTAGCCAAGCTTTGTAGCCTATCCCCAAAAGAATTATACGATTATACATTTCTTTTCATCCGTCTACTCAATCCGATTTTATCTTTAAAATTCTCGAAAATATACATTTTTCCGCAAGAATTTGGGATTTGGTGCTTTCATTAATCATCAAATACAACATCTGTGGTGACAAAATGGTGACACGAATTTCCAAAGAATTCTGGTATTTTACAACTCGCGAAAATGGGGCCGTTTTAGGGGCATCCGTACATGGTCCGGTGCTTCTGATTGGCTGGTAGGACTGGTCCAAAAAATCTCTGCATCGCCCTGTCTATTCCTTGGTTCCGTGCTTGCGGAGGAGTTGGGGCTGAAGGTTGATGACAGTAGAATTGGGCGGAGACGAGGAGTATCAGTCACGGCGGTTTCTCATTTGAGAAAATCTCTTGCGAACGTTGCAACATCCCAATAATCCACTTTGCCATCTGGCTTTCCATCTGGACCAGTAATATCTCCAAGATAATCTCCTGGATTTACTGATTTTTTCCAATCATTAGCAAGATAAGACCAGTCAAATAAATCAACCCTTCCATTCATATCAAAGTCTCCAGGATATTTATCAAATGGCAAACCCGGCTCGTAGTACCAACTCCGGAAGAAATCGTCAAGCGATGCGCCGTGGACGGATTCGAAACACTGGCGATAGTCGTCGAGTGTAACGGGTTGGTCGCTGCTCACGGAGAAGAGCTTCTTGAATCCCTGGAAGAAATGCTCATCGCCGATTTCCGTCCGCAGGGCATGGATCGCCAGGGCTCCCTTGAGAAAATAGAGGGTCGGAAACACACGAGAGTCGGAAATGGGCAGTTCCCCCCACGTGGCGTACGGCCAGTAGGGCATGATAGCCTCGACGGGCAGGCCAAGCCCTCCGGCCGCCTGCTCCACGGACATGCCCTTGTCCTTGAAGGGCTTCAATCGGTTCAGCAGATCGACGAGCGCGGTGTACGCCTCTCGATACTTGGCCATGTTGGCGGCGATCCGGTTGCTGTCGACGAATCGCTCGATGAAGAGATTATCCGTGTACTCCGAAACCCCCTCGGCAAGGTAGTTAGGCAATTGGACGTGGTAGGCGTTCCACTGGTGGGCGCACTCATCGACGAGCACAACGGCCGGTAGCGAGTCGCACGCCCCCCCAATAGGGGCGGAAAACCACATGTTCTCCGAGAGCATGACCATCCCCCTGGCCGACAAGCCGGTATTGCCTTCCTTAGGGAAAACTTCGACGATCCGGAGATTGGCCAAGGGATAGTTCCCCATTAGGCCCTCCAGGAACGGCAGGACCTTCGTCGTGACAAACTCCAGCTTCTCGCGGGCGTGCTCGACGTCGGCGGCCGAGCTGTAGATACCCACAAGGACTCGGTCCTGGTAGACCGTCTCCTGCAAGACGTACGGAAATGCGGCGATCGGGTAAGGCAGCATACCGCTGGCGTACGGGATCTCATAGACGAACCGGCAATGCTCGCCGAGAGATTCCTGCTCTTGGAGGACACCTGCACTGACGCCCATCCATCCCTGCGGGACCGTGATGGCAATCCGTGCCTGCCCGCCACGAACGTCTGCATACGGATAGTAGTACAAGTGACTGGAGTAGACCGATTGTTGTGTGATCTGTCCCAGCACGAGATTGTCCATGGTCGAAGGATTCATAGCATAGCCGTAGAAATCCTTCCCGCTGTAGGCGTATCCAAGCTCCAGGACGCACTTCTGGCCCAATCGGCTCAGGCTCATAGTGCACATGTAAACGCTGTACTGCGGCAGGGACAATTGTTCGAACTTGTATGACACGTTTCGGCCAGAGGCCGCCTCGCGAAGATACTCCATCCGGGTAGGCTTGAGAAACAGACACGACAGTTGCTGGTCCCCGGTATTGTTGACATGCAGGCGGACCTGCGCGGTCATCGATTCACCGTTCGGATCTATGGCCAAATCGATTTCCATCTCCTCGATCTCGGCCGCGCCGGCGAGAATGCCAAAGATCAGCACGACCGCAATGCTGACTAAGACTATCCTGACCATCGCCCACCAGAAGCCCAGTCTCTGTCGTAAGTGCTTAAACATCTTCGGTAAGTATACTTGGCAGCAAATAAGGCAAATCAGTTTCATTGGCCTTGCTCTACATCAAAATATTTGCTGTAACACGCCGACCTCAATATGGCTGGGATACATTTTGGATCGATACACGCGATTGGTGACTTTGATGAAATCGCCTTCATTCGCTTCAAAAATATTCGGCACGTATTTCTGCGGATTGCGATCGATAAACGGGAACCATGTGCTTTGCACGTGTATCATAATCCGATGCCCCCGCTTAAACGTATGCAAAACATCCCACAATTCAAATGAAATCCCGGCAACCTCGCTGGGTTTGAAAGGCTTAGGTTTAGTATAACTTTCCCGGAAACGCCCGCGAAACGCTTCGGCGCGAATCAAGGTCTGTTGAGCAGATTTTTCCTCTAAATCTTCAGGATAGGCATCAATCAACTTTACAATCCAATCCGAATCCGTTCCAGTAGTGGAAACAAAGAGATTGGCTTGGATGGTTCCCGCTAACGTGACGTCCTCTTCAAGAATGTCTGTTTGATACACCAAAACATCCGGCCTCCGAGAAGCAAATCGTTGGTCTTCTGAATAAAACGTGTTATTGATCCACCTCGAATTATCTCTTGTATGAGGAACCGGTTTGTTTGGATCGCTGATATAGGAATCATAAGCATCAAAGTCTTCGTTGGGTTTATTAAATGATAACTTGTCGTCTTTATGGAAATAGAATCTTGTCTTCTCAGCGGATGCCGGTGGCCATTGGTCAAATCGTCGCCAGCGGTTGGCCCCGGTTTCAAATATCAAGGCTTCCGGCAGGTTCAATTCACTTTCTTCGTCTTTCAAAAAGTGCCTGAAGAAATGCAGATCGACATTCTTTTGATAGAATTCCGAGGTAGCAAAACCAAAATCCGTATCTCCCAGCTCGCTGCCTTTACTGCCGAGCCAACCTCCGTGATACCAGGGCCCCATGACCAATATATTGAATGTGTCGGGATTCTGTTTCTCAATCATTTGGTACGTATTCAAGGGTCCAAACAAATCTTCCCGGTCGTACCAACCACCGACAACCATTACCGCCGCTTTGATATTCTTCAGATGAGGAAGGATATTGCGTTTTTGCCAGAACTGGTCGTAATTGGGGTGGCGTGTAACATAGTTCCAGAATTTGGATTTCTTTTTGAAATATGATTTATTCACATTTTTCAATGGTCCCACATCCATGAAGAATTTGTACGCGTCTGTCGTTTCAATCTCATAGATAGGATCTGACCGTTCATCAATAAGCCCTTTACGTCTTTGTCGCACATTATTCAGAAATCCAAACCAATGATTCAACAGAAAGGCCCCGTGATGGTAAACATCATCCCAATAAAAATCGGAAACCGGCGCTTGAGGAGAGACTGCCTTTAAGGCGGGGTGGGAATCTATAGACCCGGCGGATGTGTAAAACCCGGGATAAGAGATTCCCCATTGGCCAACCTTACCGTTGTGGTTGGGGACGTGTTCCAAAAGCCACTCAATCGTATCATAGGTATCCGTACTCTCATCCGTATCAGAATTGCTTTTCTTATCTGCAATGTGCGGAGTCATATGAACGAACTCACCCTCCGACATAAAACGGCCGCGCACGTCTTGATAAACAAAGATAAATCCTTCTTTCTCGAATTCTTCATGGGGACCGATCTGTCTTCTGTACCGGCTGGGCCCGTAAGGACTAATGCTGTAGGGAGTGCGTAACAACAGTATCGGATATTCTTTCGAGGTATCGTTTGGTGTATAGATAGCAGTGAAGAGTTTCACCCCGTCACGCATGGGGATTCGTTTTTCATATTTCGTGTAATTTTCACGGATATAGTCCGCCCGTTCGTCCCGTTCATCGGCTTGAATAAATCCCACCTGCAAAACGAAGAAGAAGTATAAGAAAAAGAGAGCCGTACGTACTTTCATAATTCAATCCTCCTTTTTTTTGGATTTCATATTGAACACCAATTTCATTTCATTCCTCAATATTCACTGTCCTATGATACCAAATTTCCCTTGAAAACACAAGCTCTCAGGTCACTTTCGTCAAATGCTTTCACCAAAACCGCAGGCGACAGACTACCTGCAAAATAAGCAAAACGGCATGGATCCTTAAAAGGCTGGCAGCTTGAGAAACTGTCCGCTCTTTTCTACGTTTGATACCAAGAACGTACATTGAAAACGTTACCAATTTTTGATATTTTTATAAAACGATGATGTTACAAGACTTACGACATTAGATTCTTGTCGAATTGGCAGATAACGAGTATTCTAATTGTAAAGGGGTTGTACGCATCAACTCAGCAAAACGGGGCCGTTTTAAGGGAGCTTCGTACACTACCGCTGGGACTGATTGGTTGCTGGGAGCGGTCCAAAAGCTTTTGACGATCTGGTGCTCTTATAACAAACATATGGTGTGCTATAAGGACCATAAGAAGTGTGCTTACCAGAATATTATCAAGGGATTTTCCTTGACGTGAAAGTAGATAATTTGGTATAGATAATATTAGTGAAGCTTGTGCCTGTGCAGCTGGACATCTGTGGCTTTAAGGTTATCCAGCAGGCGCAATTCTTTTAGTCTTTCGATAGAGGAGGAGTTATTATGCAAGGCACGGAGTTAGTCATAAAGGCGACTGTGTGCTTCGCAAAAGGAGGTGTTAACATTTCAACGATAAATTCATATCCCGCTTCTGTGGGAATGAGTGTTTTGATGTGGCCAAAGCATAAACAGCTATTTTTAACTTTTTTTTGAGGAGGACTATGATGTGTGTGTTCAAATGTCTCAAAAACACAGGACCAAGAAATATGCACTGGGGATGTGTGCTATTGCTGCTGTTGAGTCCAACCCTGGTTGCGACAGCGGACCTGGTGCTTTACCTGCCATTTGAGGATGCCGAGGGCCCCATTGATGCGTCTGCCGATCCCGCTACAGTAATGGTCCATGGCTCACTCAATTTGGTCGACGGGAAGTTGGGTAAGGGATTAGAGTTTGACGGGAACAACGCCAACCGTGTTGAGGTTACTCATGCTGCC
>CAZLIO010000277.1:0-5554 GCA_964559025.1 uncultured Pirellulales bacterium
CCTTTCTATTGGCTCTTGTTGGCGTTGAAATTGCGATGTCGTACGCACGCGAATCATAGGAAATGGATCTTGCTTCATCAGTTGACCAATACGGGCCACAACCTTGTCAACCTTGCGGTAGATTTTGCCTTCCAGTTGATAAACAGGTTCCTCTGCTTGCCCCCAGATATAAAGAGTGTGAGTAATAATAGACCTACCTTTTTCGTCTAACCGGACCGGGTTTCTAAGTTCGCGCTCTGCTTTGGCCATAGGAAGTGTTTTCTTGAATTCTGATGAGTCTGAAGCTTTTTCAGGCTCGAGGGCAAAGTCGAAAGTCTCTTCGTCTTTCTTATTGAAAACAAAATGGCCATCGTACAGGCTTTGGCGTTCAGCTTTATATCCGGGTGCTTCAACTTTTATGGAATGATGTTCCGGCCAGGTTAGAAAGCTGTATTCGCCGGCTGTGTTTGTAATCGCCCCCCATTCGGACCGCTCGTCGGCTTTGATTTGTTCCCAGTTCGGCTCTGGGCCATAGCCATCGTCAAAAACTCTTGCTCCTGCTATCGGTTCGCCCGTCTGAGCATCTTTTACTATTCCCTTGATAATTAGCTCAGGAGGACCCGGCATAGACTTTGCCATTGGTAACAGGATTGCGGCGGTGATGATTACTATTAACAGGCCGAGGATGCCGAGTTTGGCTCTTTTGGGTATCGGGCGATTGAGGATGTGTTTGATTCGGCCGGCCAGTGCGCTTTTGGATTCCACGACACCTATCAATCGCAGAGACAAAGCCGGTCGCTTAAAGGCCAGCTTTGCCACGTCCACCAGAGTCTGCGGATACTGTTGAGCTTTCTCGCCCATTGCCACCAGGACCATTTCATCGACGGCCTGCTCGCGAATCCTGCGAATAATGCAATTAGCAAGCCAGAGCAGCGGGTTATAGAAATAGATAATCTGCAAAACAGTTTGGGCCAGATTCACCCACAAATCGCCGCGCCGGATATGAGCAAGCTCGTGCAGCAGGACCGCTCGTAATTGGCTTTTATTTAAACTCGATGTCAGATTTTGCGGCACCAAAATCACAGGCTGAAATAATCCGCAGACGGCCGGGCTGGTTGCTTTCGCCGAGACCTTTAAGCCAATTTTTCTTTTCACTCCCATACGTTCGCGGCAGGACTCAAGCGTATCGGCCATCGAATCATTTGCCTCTTTGGCCTGGGCAACAAGTCCCCTCACAAAAATCGCCCGCTGCAGAAGCAATAGTCCCATTGTTAGCACAACAGTCAGCCAGGCCAAAAACACAGCACCCTGCCAGGATAACGGCACAACTGGTGGATTAACCGGCTCTGTCACTGCCGGCTCAATAGTCGGCGTCGTTGTTGCAATTGCTGATGTATCGCTGCCGGCTTCGATAGGTGGATGGTCTATCATTGGTGAAACAATCGCCGGAGCTGCTTGGGCCGTCTCAGTGGTCGTCTCAGTTCCGTCAACATACGCCAGCTGGTCACCAAAGAAGTATCCCAAACTCAAAGGTAGCGAAAGTGAAGTCGGCAGAACCAGCTTGAGAAGCACTAACAGCCATATCCAATAGCGAAACACCGCCCGCACCTTCTTACGCAGGGCAAAATCAGTCAGCAGCAAAATCAAAATCAATACGCCCGATTGAACCAGCATCGGCAGGGCAAATTCGACAAATCTCAAACCCGCCGAATTTATCTGCTCTAAGATCGCATTCATGACAGGTTCTCCATCTATTGAGACGGACTTTTTGAACTTTTATTACAGCGAACTATTTTTTTCGTGCGGCACGGCCCTTGGTGCGTTTTTTCTTTATTAGCTTTTCGAGCTCGCTTAGCTGTTTTTGCGAAAGTTTATGATTATCCAGCATAAACTGCATCATCGGCGTGAGTGCCCCGTTAAAGGCCCTTTTTACCGCCCGCATGATTTCGCCTCTTTGCGCCTGTATTTTAGTAATAGCCGAGCGATAAAAGATTAGATTGCGGATTCTTTCGGTCTTCAGCAGGCCCTTGGCCACCATACGGTCCATCATTGTCTTGACGGTACTATAGGTCCAGCTCTTTTGGTCTTCGAGCTTCTCCTGAACGGTCGGGGCCGCACACGGCTCATTTTTCCAGACCGCCTGGATAATCGCCCATTCGCCTTCGGTAAGCTCATAATTTTTCTTCGCCATAGATATCTCCTTATCTTTAACTATGACGAGAATACTCTACAATCGTAGAGATTGCAAGAAAAAAAATAAAAAAACCTTTTTTTTGCCTCCCGCCCTTATTTGTAAAACTGCACCCCTCACTAAACCCCAAACCAGTCAAACCTAATCTTCGAAAGTCGTTGCAGTTCTGCGGACACGTGCTCTGTAACACTTGATTTGCGGAGTTGTCATTGCGAGCCTACCCCCGCTGCTTCGTTTTTGCAAAGCAAAACAGCGGGGGGCGGGCGTAGCAATCTCGTATTTAGCCGCCCGTTTTAGCCGGGCGTTATTTACCCGTTGCCGTCACTCCAGGAAAACGACGACGCGAATCGCGTGATTTGTTCTTCTCGTCAGTCATGCCAATCTCCCTTCGTCAGTGGTCACTGAAGTGGGTCATTTTCTCCGTCTTGTGTCGGCGACGTAAGTACCGATCGGGCGCCCGTTGGCCGACTCCCAGTTGCTTGCCCACAGGACGCGTTTGCCATCGGGGGAAGGAACGGCGTGGGCCTCTGTCAGGTAGTCGATTCTCTTTGTGTGCAAATGCGCTATACGCTCGGCGGTCATGCTGCCGTCCAGTTTTACAGCGACCACTTCGTCACAGTATGGCGGCCATGACGACCCTCGACCTTGATACGTTACGTATGCCCAGCCCGGACGCCTGACATTTCGCGTCGACGTGTGGCCGGCGTAGCCCCCGGACGTCAGGACAGTCACCTTTCCGTCCCGAAGGCGACGCTTAATCACCCGCCCAACGTCCGGTTTGGACTTGGAGACGCCGACAGCAATGTCATCACCGTTTTCGTCTATCGTCAGATCGTAGTGACTGGGCCGACCATATTTCTCCCACAGTTCTCCGGTTTTGTTCCCCGCGAGGTCGTAAACCTGCGTTCGATCTTTCCCCCCGTCAATTTCACCATTGAGCACAATGTACTTGCCAGACGCCGATACGGAAACCCAATCGATCGTGACGTTATTGAGAACGAGATCCGGATACTTCTGTTTCTGCTCTATATCGTAGGCGAACGCGATACGGTCTTTGCCCTTCTTTGCGCCGATAACGATAAGTCGCCCGTCCAGGGACAGGTTACCTTCGCCCGGTCCAATGCGGAATTCACAGTAGCCCGGGAAAGTGGCGATGACCTCGGTCGTGTCCTTTCGGACATCCCAGTAGCCTATGGCGTTGTCTCTGACATAGACCATGATATCAGGCCTTTGAGGATGCCATCGCATCTCTCTGCCGGGTCCGTTATGACGAGCAAAGCGCACGGCATAATTCTCGCCGTCAAGAAAGAGTCTGTTCGGTCGGCCCTGGTGTATTGCGAGATAAAGAAGGGACTGGTCGCAATTCCAGGCAGCGTCTTTGGAGTAATGGTGCCGTGCGACCTTGGCCCATTTGCCGTTGACGTTTGGTATGCCGGCGTCGGGATTTCCGGTTATTCGTGTGACTTTGGTGCCAAACACCGGATCCTCATAAGACTCCAGGTAGGCTGGTTTGCGAATGGCTGGAATGTCCTTTACTGACGTGTCTGTCACCGGGTACTCCGCCGCCAATACCTTCGTTGCGACTATTGCGCAAATGAAAATCATGACACAGAGCAGCAATGTCTTCGTTTTCACATCCCTCGTTTGTTCCATTCTTGTTGTCTCTATTGCCTAACGTTTGAAATGAGCGGCGCGGTTATACGCCCGCTCGATTGGCTGGTTAGCCCGTAATATTCTCTTTATCCGGGAGAAACTATGTAACCGGAGCCTATCAAGTACTTTTTACTCAATCGGCCGCTTCACCGCACTATTAAGCTCAATCAGCGCAAAAAAGGGCTGTTATCACGGTCGCCACCGCCTCAATTCTAATCCAATCTGTCGGCGCACCATCTGATTGAGCGTGCTATAAGTTGACGAAAGTTCGGATTCGCGTAAGCGGCGGAATCGTGACCGAGCTGGATGCCGCAGACCTTAGCCTTGCCGTACTGCCTGACCCAGGCGATCGACTTATTGTTGTCCGGATGGTCGGTAGTCAAAAGCAGGTGATTATTCTTTTCAAAGCCGCAGTAGTTATACGTCTCATCGTGTATCTGGAAATCGCTCATACCCCGCGTAATCGGATGTGAGGTATCTGCGATGTGCACGTTAATATCCATATCGTGTTTATATGTGCTGGCGAGGTTTTCTTCCGTGGCTTTCAAATAGTATTTGCCGCCGATGATTTTGCGATACTCAGGCCAGGCCTGGAACGCTCCCATCGTATGGTGAAGTGCCACCAATCCCACGCCCTGTTTTTCGAGTAAGTTGATGAAGTTTTCCTGCCGCTGCGGCGATATATTCTGCGTCATATTGTAGAGCACGATTACATCGTAATCCCAGCCGCTTATGTCCTCGAATATCTCGCTGTGGTCTTTCTGCTCGGCCTCGACGTACTCGATATCAGTATTTCCCTTGAACAGTGAAAAGAAGGGGTCGTGCTCGAAGCCGTGTCCGCCGGTGATTACTACCGCCTTGATTGGTTTTTCCGGCTCTGCGGGCAGCGGTTTGAACATTACATTCTTGTAATAAATGACGCTCTTCGGGTCGTGTCCCTGCAGGGCGAAAGTCCCGTTGGAGATTTTGCGGCCGGGCATTCCTTCCGGCGGCTTCCAGTCTTCCGGCTCGGTCCAGTCGACGGTGGTCTTGCCATTGACCTTGATGATAATTCTTTTGTCCTGCACAATGATGTGCTCGGTGAACCATTCGTTATCATTAACGCTTTCGCGGACATCCTGGATAGCGTAGAGCCCGCCGGTTTTTCTCCAGTCGCTGTGAGTGTTGTTGACCTGGACCTCGTAGCCTTTATCCGGCCAGCCGGTTTCCTGATACTCGGTGTGGAAGTATATCCCGGAATTCGAGCCGGGTTTGGTCATCACGTCGGCCTTGAACTCGAAATTCTTAAAGTCGGCGTTCCCGGGAGGCCCGACGTAGAAAAGATGGCTGCGGGGGCCATCCACAACTATCATTCCATCGCTAACGCTGAAAGTGTCTTTATTCTCGCTGGCCTTCCAGCCGTTGAGTGTCTTGCCGTCAAAAAGGTTTATCCAGCCTTCTGTTTCAGAATACTGTTTCTCCATTGTTTGGCAGCCTGCAAAAAGAATGCACACACACAACAACATTGGGACTAACTTTCTTTCCATTTGATTTTTCTCCTTTAATTGTTTTGTATAGTTCAGACGAAATACAATTTCTATGTAACGAACAACAATGTCCAAAATCGAATTGCTTTTCTTATATCATTTTATTGCCCTGTTGAACACGTGGAATGTCATTCTGAGGTGAAGCCGAAGAATCTCATTTCTTGAGCCATAAAGAGATTCTTCACTCCGCTTCGCTCCGTTCAGA
>CAZLIO010000278.1:0-5539 GCA_964559025.1 uncultured Pirellulales bacterium
GCAAATGGAAACATACCAGATACCAAGGCGTAAGGTTACGGAATATTTTGGTATTGGCGATGTTTTTACAGATCTTCTGGATCAATGGGATGTTAAACCTCGCTTCGGCGCCATAAGACAACATGGGTCAATTTCTGTCACGGAAAGAGTCTTTAAAACTCTGAAATACGAATGGCTCAAGCGAGTTCCGATCTTTAAAGGATTTGATCACCTGACCATGCTCTAACCAGCTGAGCTACGCCGCCGACAATTTACAAGCATTTATAGAAAAACAACTTCCAATATGTCCTGTTAATCGGATATACTCACCGAACAGAAAAAAAACTCTTGCGTTCAAAATCCTCGTCCTATAAGGTGCATCAAAGATAATTGGCTCGAATCCAGGCTTCTCTGTTATCGTGTTTTCGAGAGAAAAGACAAATCCCACTTTAAGAGCTGCTCTATAATGAAGAGGATTATTTCTGTATCGCGCAGAACCGATATACCAGCCTTTTATGGTGATTGGTTTATGCAGCGGCTAAAAGAAGGCTTCGCCGGCCTGGTCCATCCCTTCGGCGGCAACAAATATATCATACCATTACGGCCCGATAAAGTTATCTGCTTTGTCTTCTGGTCCAAAAATTTCAGTCCCTTTATTGAGAACCTCAAGATTATTGACGGGTTGGGTTACAAATTCTATTTTAACTATACCGTTACCGTCCTGCCGAGCGTCTTAGAAAGCAATGTAGAAAAACAATCAGCGATCGATGCCCTCAAGCAGCTTAGCAGAACGTACTCACCGCGACATATAAACTGGCGGTTCGATCCAATCATTCTTTCCGGCACTTATGACCGCAGTTTTTATATCAATGCCTTTGAAAAGCTTGCATCCGAATTTGCCGGATACGTGGAACGTTGTTATTTCAGCTTTGTAGTTGAATACAGCAAGGTAAGACGTAATTTTGAAGAGCTTGAAAGAACAACAGGCCTGAAAATAACAAATTGCAGCCGGGATTCTAAGGTCGAATTAGCAAACGAATTAGCAGCTATCGCAGAGCGTTACGGAATCCGGATGTTTTCCTGCTGCGGCGATTATCTAATAAACGATGGCATCAAAAAAGCCCATTGTATTGACGGCAATATTACTGAGAGCTTGTTTTTCCCCAATGGCCTCAAGTACAAACAAAAACCCACAAGAAAAGAATGCGGCTGTACTGAGAGCACGGACATTGGAACGTATGACACCTGTCCCCACGGCTGTGTTTATTGTTACGCCAATACTAACAAACAACAAGCCCGCAGAGCTTTTAATAACCACAACAAAGAAGGCGCCTTTTTAGGCTACAGCAAATCCCAGTCGGACAGATGGCTTGATGAAATAAAATATTCGAGTGCTAAACGCAACATCTTATTTTAAGGATTCTGCCCTTTGATTTCCCCAAAGATGTCTGCAAGTTTTTTGGCAATTGATCTTGTATGATTTTGGTTACCACTAAGACCCATATAATCAGTTTCAATCTTCCATAAATATTGAAAAATATTTTCTGATGATTCATGATTAATCAACATTTTACAGATTTGAGGTGTATATGAATCATATTCATTTTGTGCTTGAGGTACGTCTTTGACACCAATAGGGTCCCATTCTTTTAATAAAATCCTTCTAATAGCGTTGTTATATCTCTTTACTCTATTTAAGCGATTTTTCATATCCTTGTCTGTTATGTAATCACAAAAATCAATATAAAGAAGTTGTTTTTTAGCTGGTAGATAACTGTAATACCAATTGCTCCATTGCCACTTTTGCGTTTGTTCGGCCGGTCTTTATAGCGTAGTCGGTCTCGGCTAACTGCTGTAGGTATTCGCCGATTTGTTTTAGGTCCATCTGTCGAAGTTGGGCAAAGAATTTGTCTTTGTGGCTCCATATTCGAAATCTGTTTGCAACTTCGCCGCTCCGAACGCCTTTGTTAAGCAGCACTTTGGCGTTAAACATCCTGCGGAAATGAAATGCGAACGCCCCGACAACAGTAAACTCTGCTGATTTGTCCTGTGCGAACATCCCCCTCAATCGCTCTACCGCTACCCCGGCATTGCCCGCGATAACGGCATCAATCACTGTAAAAGCATTAAATAAGCGATTATGGCCTATGAGCGATTCGATATGCTTCGGCGTTATGACCTTTTCGGCATCTGCGAACAAAGCTAATTTGTCGATTTCACTGTACAGCCGCGTCAGCTCGTCGCCGGTCAGCTCGATTAAAAGTATTGCTGCGGTCATGCTGAGTTTTTTATCGTGTGCATCGCTTGCGTATTTCATCAACCGCTGCGGCAGTTCACTACGCTTAGGCTGTGCAATCTTAATCAGTTTGCCAACCTTAGCAAGTTTCTTAGCCAGATTCGTTCGGGCATCCCAGGTCCTTACCGTCAATATAAGTCGTCCGGTAGGGCAGGGTTTATCAAAATAGTTCTCAAGCAACGGACGGTTTTCAGATATGAACTTGTCTGCGCCTTTTACGAGGACAACCCGCTTGTCGGTTAGAAACGGTACCGTCCGCAGCTCATCCAGCACCTCTGAGACTGAGACCGAAGCAGCCTCGGCATCAAAAAGTCCTGTCGCCCTTTGCGACGGCTCCAATAGCTCATCGAGAAGTTCCCGGCATCGAGCATTGACAAGGGAATCTTCCTTACCGGCAATTACATAAATCAGCTCATCCATCTCGATACTCGAATCTCGACACTCGATACTCGCAATTACTGAAAAACAAATCCTGAATTCGAAATATGAAACATGAAGCAATAGCAAGTGGTGAGTAGTCAATTAACCACTCACCAATTAACCACTCACCATCTCACGAACATCCAGCATCGACTCAGGATTTGCGTCTTTTTTTGCTGCTCTTCTTTTTGGTTTTAGATTTCGGCTTAGTTTTCGGCTTTGATTTAGCTTTAGCCTTTGGTTTTGACTGTGGTTTCTTATTACTGCCGGATTTGCCTTTCGTATTGTCCGCATTTTCGGCGACTATCTTTGCAGTGGCAACGAGTTTATCACCGGGTTTGAGCTTGATTAAACGCACGCCCTGCGTGTTTCTGCCAATCGAACGGATTTGGTCAAGTCCGGTTCGAATAATCATTCCAGTGGCCGTTATCATCACTAAATCGTCCTTGCCCTGAACTGCCTTGAGCGCAACCACTTTGCCGTTTCGGGCGGTCGTTTTTATATTTTTCAGACCAACTCCCCCTCGGCTCTGCGGCCGGTAATTCTCAAGGCCCGTTCGCTTGCCGTATCCATTTTCGCAGACCGTAAACAAAGCGGCTTTTTCTTCGACAATCACCATATCGACTACAGCATCTCCGGAACGCAGCTTAATACCTCTGACCCCTCGCGAGGCCCGGCCCATTGAACGGACCTGGCTCTCGTCAAAGCGTATCGTCATACCATCGCGCGTCCCTAATACAATATTGTCGTTCCCTGTGGTCAGCGCAACACCAATCAAATCATCAGTTGGGTCGAGATTGATGGCGATCACGCCGGTACTTCTCGGGTTGCCGTAAGCGGATAGTTTGGTCTTTTTCACAAGGCCGTTTTTTGTGGCCATAACGAGCTGCCGCGGTTGTGTGTCCTCCTCGTCTTCACCGTCAAAACTGCTGACGTTGATTATTGATGCGACTTGCTGATTTCCCAGCTTTAGAAGGTTAACGATATTTCTGCCCTTGCTCTGTCTGGACATACTCGGGACGTCATAGACCTTCAGCCAATAGCATTTGCCGCGATTAGTGAAGATAAGCAGATAATCATGCGTCGAGGCAACGAACAGGTGCTCTACAAAATCGCCTTCTTTTGTAACCGAGCCGATGATTCCTCTGCCGCCTCTGGCCTGCTTGCGGTATGTATCAATCGGCAGCCGCTTAACGTATCCGCTGTGACTGACCGTAACGATAACTTCCTCTTCGGCAATCAAATCCTCCACATCGAGCTGCTCAACCTTGGCCGTGATTTTCGTCCGCCTGGCACCGCCGTATTTTTCCTTTATTTCGTAGATGTCTTCGCGAATTATATCTAACAAAAGCTCCTCGTTGGCTAATACTGCCTCATAACCCTCTATCTGCTCGCTCAGGTCGGCATACTCTTTGGCCAGCTTCTCCATCTCCAGACCTGTCAGCCTTTGCAACTGCATTGTCAAAATCGCATCGGCCTGCGGACCGGTGAGGAAATGCTTGCCTTTACTTTTTTCCTTAACAAAAGCCTTGGGAAGAATCTTCTTCAGCGTAGCTAACTGGGCCAATTGCAAAGGCTTTTTCATCAGGTTTAACTTTGCGGTAGGTGCGTCGGGTGATTTTTTTATCAAGTCGATGATTTCATCAATGTCACTAACAGCCAGGATAAGACCTTCGAGAATATGGGCCCTGTTTCTGCATCTTTTCAGCAGGAATCTGCTCCGCCTGCGAACGACGACCTTACGATGGTCAATGAAGCAGTCGAGCATCTCTCTTATATTGAGGGTTTCAGGCCTGTTATCAACCAGTGCGATATTGGCAATAGCAAAAGTGCTCTGTAAAGAAGTGTAACGGTACAGCTTGTTCAGCACGATTTCGACATCAGCGTCTTTTTTAAGGTCAACGACAATCCGCAAACCGTGACGGTCCGATTCGTCCCTGACGTCGGCCACTTCCGGAAGCGCATTACTATGGACACAAGCCGCAATCTTCGAAACAATTGTGGTCTTGACGACCATATAAGGTATTTCGGTTATTACGATTCTTTCCCTGCCTCGTTTGGTTGTTTCGATATCTACTTTGCCCCTGACCGTCAAATGGCCGCGACCGGTCGTGTAAGCGTCAATGATGCCCTTTTTGCCGCAAATGATTCCACCTGTTGGAAAATCAGGGCCTGGCAGAGACTTGATAATATCCTTAAACCCGCAGTCCGGGTCCTCAATGACTAACAGCAAAGCGTCACAAATCTCGGTAAGATTATGGGGCGGGATATTAGTCGCCATCCCGACTGCGATTCCGGTAGAGCCGTTGACTAACAAATTCGGAAACTTCGAGGGCAGAACCGTCGGCTCTTCACGGGTCTCATCATAGTTCGGCACAAAATCGACGGTGTCGTGCTTAATATCTTCGAGCATTTCCATAGCCGGCGCTGCCATTCTTGCCTCGGTATATCGCATAGCCGCCGGCGGGTCCGAATCGATACTGCCGAAGTTGCCCTGCGGGTCAATCAGCGGATAACGCATATTCCACTCCTGACCCATCCGCACTAACGTCCCATACGTGGCCTGGTCGCCGTGGGGGTGATAGTTGCCGCCGGTATCGCCGACGATTTTAGCGCATTTACGGTGTTTGCTTCGCGGCCCGAGGTTCAAATCGTTCATCGCGACCAGTATCCGCCTCTGTGAAGGTTTCAGACCGTCACGAACGTCCGGCAAAGCTCGCGAAACTATCACGCTCATCGCGTAGTTGAGGTATGAATTCTTCAGCTCATCGAGGATATGCATGTCCTCGAATTGTTCCTGTGGTTGCTTGACTTCCTTCATAAGTTCTCTGTTGTCCTTAACAC
>CAZLIO010000279.1:0-5530 GCA_964559025.1 uncultured Pirellulales bacterium
TAACCGGCAATTAAAATGCGTAGCTTTTTAATTGTCCGAGTTGATCCGCATGTTAGCACATAGCTCACTAGCAAGCATTTATTGGAATTTCACTTGTAAGGATGAACG
Organism: uncultured Pirellulales bacterium; assembly: GCA_964559025.1. Classification (GTDB taxonomy): domain Bacteria; phylum Planctomycetota; class Phycisphaerae; order Sedimentisphaerales; family Anaerobacaceae; genus NIOZ-UU13. The sequence continues at coordinate 109 of CAZLIO010000279.1, forward strand.
CTATTTCATCAACCCGTCAATCACGTCTTTCATGGACTCAAATTCCTCTTCTTTAAAGAGTCGTGTCATAAAAACGATTTTCCCAGTGCGGTCAATAATCACATTGCGTGTGACACCAGCGCCTTTCTCGGCAAAAAGGTGAAAAATCTTCGACCCTGGATCGAGCAGCAAGGGATAAGTCACATTCATATCCTGACCGAACCTGACGACCTTATCGCGCTCCTCATCTATGTCGATGCCCAATAGCATAAAGTCTTTACGGTCCTTATACTTCTGCCAGATGTCTTTTTCTATATGCGGCATCTCTTTCCGACACACTCCGCACCAGCTCGCTGTAAACTGGAGCATCGCCACCTTGCCTTCGAGATCAGCCGGAGTTACTTGTCCACCGGTTGCGATATCAGCAGTAAACGTAGGCGATTGATCGCCAATTTTTACAATGTACTGGTATTCAGCCGGTACCTTTAGTTTTGCATCTGAAAACTGTTCGACTTTTGCCGTAGGAACCGCAGGTTTTGCATCTTCAGATTGTTTGACCGCAGCCGTAAGGGCTGCCTCCTTGTTCTCCTCAGTGTTTCCACTTTCCTTACATGATGTTAGCCCAAGAACCAGCATACCTAGTATAGACAATCTGAAAGCTTTAATTCTTCGGTCTCCTTATGATCCAGTACTTTAACATTGCGGCAAGTCATTCGGCCAACAAGATATTATATGCTTTTCCTGCTAATACCGGTTATGATATTCTCGAAATTAGTAATTGACAACAAAAATGTAGCAGACTATAGTGTTTTCTATCTCGATAACACCGGAATATGAATATTATCAGGAAAGCTCGATAATACTCAAATGCGTAGAATTCCAACATATCTGATTAACCAATCCAAAATCCCAAACCTGCCCTGAGCTTGTCGAATGTATCACAAATCCAAAGTACCTGCACTCCGTCCCCGTCGGTGTCCCACAAATAGCGGGCGCGCCGGAGAGCCTTCACCTTTGGCTCCAAAAATCATAGTCCGCTATGGGAAATATATACTACAGAAGTCAGATTTACAAGAGAAATCATTTTTTTTCCAGAAGATACAACATATACGCAACCAGAATCTGTGAGAATTTAATAACTACGTTACAAACACCAACTTACATAACGATAAAAACGATTAGAAAGACCGTTGTTAAGAGTCTATCCAAATAACCCGCTCTATTGCCAAGGGAAGCCCGATTCCTGCGTTGTCGGTGAAAAAACGTTCTCAACCCAGTTAGATATGAAAGATACGACATTATCTAACGGGGTCAACGTGGAGAAGACCACTTCTGGCCCCCGACAGAAAAGCAAGTAAGCTAACATCGGGGGTAAACTAAGAAAAGCAAGTGAGCCGCCTTGGCCTCGAACTCCGCCATAGGCGGACAAGTTTTCGCTCGGCCTCATAACGAGACGGTTATTCGGATAAGCTCTAAGTATTTTCTCGCAATGAGAGAGAGCGGAATGCTATGGCCCAAAAATGTTATGTGTTGCCAGAAAAATTAGCCACACCCCCGATAATCGGGAGCCGGAAATAAGTTTTCGACAGTTTTGCATATCCTTCATATAATATGGTCTATGGACGAAAACAAGGTCAGGGACCCTGCAAGGCGGGAACCCGGTAAAACTCTGTTCAGTGAGTCTGAAGAGGCGAATATAGGCTCTGCGGCGCCGCTGGCGGCTCGTATGAGGCCGAGAAAGCTTGCTGAGTTTATCGGACAAAGGCATTTTCTTGGGTCCGATAAGCTGCTGACAAGGATGCTCGAGGCCGACAGGCTCAGCAGTCTGATATTTTACGGCCCGCCCGGGGTCGGCAAGACGTCTTTGGCGGCGGTGATTGCGAACTACACGAAGGCCGAATTTCACTATCTCAGCGCCCCCGCGGCCAGCGTCAGGGATATTCGGCAGATTATCGGGCGTGCTCGTGACAAACTCGCAGTGGACGGGACGAGGACGGTACTTTTTATCGATGAAATTCACCGTTTTAACCGTGCACAGCAGGATGTCCTGCTGGATGATGTCGAGGCTGGGGTTTTGATTCTCATAGGTGCCACTACTGAAAATCCGTTTTTTTCGGTCAATTCGCCGTTAATTTCCCGGAGCACGGTATTTCATTTTGAGCCGCTCAGCGAGGAAGATGTTTTGAAATTGCTGAAAATGGCAATTAACGATGCCGAACGAGGGCTTGGTAAGTTTGATATCGAGGCGGACCAGAAGGCGCTGAAATTTTTAGCGGTTATGTGCGATGGGGATGCCAGAAAGGCCCTGACAGGCCTTGAGGTGGGTGTGTTATCCCAAGGGGCCCGAAAGCCCGGTGGGAAAATAAAATTTAATCTGGAGGTTGCAAAGGAGTCGATACAACAGAAGACAATTGACTACAACGGCACGGGCGATACGCACTATGACCTGGCAAGCGCCTTGCAGAAAAGCATGCGGGGTTCGGACCCTGATGCCACGGTTTACTGGCTTGCCAGGATGTTAACGGGCGGGGAGGATACTCGTTTTATTGCCCGGCGGATTGCGATTTGTGCGGCTGAAGACGTGGGAAACGCCGACCCGATGGCGACGGTTTTAGCCGCTGCGGCGGTTCAGATATCTGAGTTTGTTGGTTTGCCGGAAGCCCAGCTGGCTCTGGCGCAGGCAGCGTTATACATTGCCTGTGCGCCGAAATCGAACGCTGCGGCTTGTGCTATTTGGTCGGCGATGTCGGATGTAAAAGAGCAGCCGACGAAACAAGTGCCGAAACATTTAAAAGACAGTCACTATGCGGCTGCAAAAAAGCTGGGTTTCGGAGCTGATTACAAGTATCCGCACAACTTTAAGGATGGTTTTGTGCCCCAGGAGTATCTTCCGGCGTTGATGAAGAAAAAATATTACATGCCGAAAGAGAGCGGTTGTGAAAAAAATATTAAGCGCTATTTACAAAAGTTACAAAGCTTGATACAAAACGGCGAACCTGTCAAAGACAATGCCGTAGAGAAGGATATGTAAATGGACAAGGCACAGTTGCGCCGGAAGTTACAGAACTGCCTGCTTGCTATACCATCGGAGCAGAGGAGTGAAAAAAGCCGGAATGCATGCCGAAATTTGCTTTCGATATCACAATTTCAAAGTGCATCGACGGTTATGATGTATTTGTCCCTTCCGCACGAGGCTGATACATCCGAGGCAATATTGCACGCCTGGCAGCTGGGAAAGGTTGTAGCGGTGCCGAAGATTTCCTGGCAGCAAAGGCATATGATGCCGGTACAGATACACTCACTGGAAACAGGTTTTTCAACGAGCTCTTGGGGTCTGCGAAATCCGATAGCGGGCGCGCCGATGCCGTTTGAAGATATTGATTTGGTGGTTACGCCGGCGTTAGGGTTCGACAGGAAGGGCAATCGGCTTGGGCGTGGCGGTTCCTATTACGACAGGTTTTTCGCTAACGCCGAGCTTAGGGCCTCAAGATGCGGCTTTGGTTTTGCAGAGCAGCTCGTTGAGGCGATACCGGTAACAGAGCATGATGAGCCGATGGATTTTTTAGTAACGGATGAGGAAATAATATATTTTAATAACAGGCCTGCTGCCTCTTCTTGCAACGAGAGTCGCAGAGGCAAGAAAGGAGATTGAGATGGCCCGTCGTTCTCACCGCCCGCGAGGCAGACGAAGAAACGTAAACTGGATATATGTAATTCCGGTTTTACTTATTGTCGCTGTGGCGATTGCTTTTCATTATGGTCCTTTCGGTAAAGATAAAAGTCCAGATGAAGCTGCCGATATCACCCCCGGGGCCAATGTGCCGGAAATGAACGAAACAGAGCCGGAGATGGTTAAGGAGCCAGAGACGCAACCACTGCCGGTGCTCCCTTCTGAGCCTGCACCTGAACCGAAATTGCCGGAGGTTGCGCTGGAACCGAATTTGCCGGAGATCATACCGGTGCCGGATTTTGAAGCTAATCCGGAGGTGGCGGAGCTAATTGCCCAAGCCACGGCGCTGCTCAGCGAAAAGCCCGGCAGGATTATAGACGCGCGTGAGAAGTTAAACGATGCGCTGCGAATGCCTATGAACATCCAGCAGCGAACATTTGTGAAGGACCAGCTGTCTGAGCTTGCCAATAAATGGCTGCTCAGTAAAACTATTATCCCTGATGACGAGCTTTGCGGAAGTTATTTAGTTAAATCCGGTGATTTGCTTTCAACAATCGGCAGGCGATATAAGGTCCCGTGGGAGATTCTTAAGGAGATTAACAAAATCAGCCGTCCCGAGGCTCTGCAGGCGGGGGAGCAGATAAAAGTTATTAACGGCCCGTTCCATGCAAAGGTATATCGTTCGACTTTCACGATGGATTTGTACCTTCAGGATGAGACATTCGTTCGGAGCTTTCGTGTCGGTTTGGGCAAGGAGGAGACGGAGACACCCACAGGACTCTGGCGTGTCAAATCCGATGGAAAGCTGATAAAACCACCTTGGCCGGACCCGGTTACAGGCAGAATGTATCATCCAGAAGACCCGGATTATCCTTTAGGCTCAAGATGGATAGGACTGGAAGGTATAAAAGGGAACGCTAAAGGCAGGACCGGCTTTGGTATCCACGGCACAAAGGACCCGGAACAAATCGGCACCACAGGTTCAAGAGGTTGTATTCGCATGCACAATGGTGAGGTAATACTCATCTACAACTTATTAGTGCCGAATCTTTCGACAGTGGAAGTGGTAGAATAAGACCTTAATTTTGCGCCAAATTACAAAATGGGGGCTGAAATAACGGAGTGTTTTTTCATCTGTGTCGCTGAAGCAATAGATGGTTTCTTTGTCTTTAGTTTTAGTGTGTTGAGTGTGTTTCTTTCCCAGAATACGCCGTCGCTGTAACCCTGAATTGTCGTATCAAGCTCAGCTAAATGCAGACGCTTTGCGGCGAGCAGGCAATATTCTTTTTCAATCTCGAACCCAAGGAATTTACGATTCAACTTTTTAGCTGCTACAAGGCTGCTGCCGACACCCATAAAGGGGTCGAAGACAAAGCCGTTTTCATTTGTGCTTGCTAAAATCAATTTTGCCAATAGTTTTTCCGGTTTTTGTGTGGGGTGGTCTGTGTTCTCCGGCATCGACCAGAAGGGTACTGTAATATCGTTCCATAAATTTGATGGGTACGTGAGGCGAAACTGGCCATCTGATGTGTTGAGCCAGTCCTTCGGTTCGCCGTTAGTGTCGGTGTATGGTGCGAGGACTCTGCGTTTTAGCTTTACGTTTTCAACATTGAATACGTAGTTGTCAGAAACGGTGGCGAACCAGACGTCTTCCGAAGCGTTTTTCCAGTTTCTTTTTGCGCCTCTGCCTTTTTCTCTTTCCCAGGTGATTCGATTTCTAACTTTGAGAAACTTATCCAGGGAAAGAGGGGAAACAAAGAATAAGGAGGGACA
>CAZLIO010000280.1:0-5528 GCA_964559025.1 uncultured Pirellulales bacterium
ATCATTTCATTTATCGCTACTGTTCCACTGATCACTCTTCTTAGTGCTTGTTCCTGCAAATAGAGCATTTTGGCACGTCTGAATTGGGTGCCGATTTCCGGCAGCGACCTCATTTGTATTAGGGCCTTTCTTAACTCATTGTTCAGTGTGATAATCTCGAATACGCCCATCCTGCCGAAATGACCTGTCCCCTGGCAATTTTCGCACGTAGAGGCTTTGCCGTGTTTGTCGTAAATGACCTTACCGGCGCGGTAAAGCACTTTGGTTTTTTCGGCGTTGATGTTAAACTTCTTGAAAAGTTCCTTGTCCGGTGTGTATGCCTGTTTGCATTCTCCACAGAGCTTTCTAAGCAGCCGTTGGTTACTTATGCCCAGAAGGGTCCCCACGGCCAGGTTCTTGTCGCCAACAAATTTCAGCCATCTTGCAAATGCCTGTATCACACTATCTGCTTTGAGCGTAACATACATCAGTTTCCCATCTGCTGCACCCTTACAGGAAACCTGGGCCGTCTCGGCATCCTCGCACTCACCAACACCAACAACGTCCGGCCCCATTCTTACTAACGCCTGCAGCTTTTTAGCAAATGTCGTTGTACCTGTGTCGCTGAGATTAAACGCGTTTTGTGTTATATTCGGCAGATTATAGGAAGCCTGTCTTTCAAGAGTGTTTATATGGTTAATAAAGGCATCATGATTTCGCAGAAATGCATAAAGTGTTGTTGTTATACCGCTTTTTGAAGGACCGCTTATGATAAATACACCCTGCTTTATCTCGTTAAATCTTCTTAACTGTTCGTACTGCTCGGGCATTAAGCCGATTTCGTTTAACCTTGGTAGGTCCTCATGGGTTATTTGTTTGAGTCTGACCTGTTCCCCGGCGGTTGACCCGGCCGTGGTTACTTCCCACTCGCTATAACTTTCACCCTGAGCGACCTTAAAGGTACCTTTTTGTGGCTTTCGTTTTTCCTTGGTGTCCAAATCTGCAAGTTGCTTGACGAAGTGAATGAAATACTTCATTTGCTCTCTGCCTGTGCTTGGCTGTTGAAGCACTGCACCGTCAACATAATAGGCCACCTTATAGTCTTGTGGTGTCGGGGAAAACGCTATACTGCTCGCCCTTCGCCAGAGGGCGTCGCTTAGAATTTCATAAGCTGTCTTATAGCCGAAAAAGTCCGGTGTCCGAGGTTCAGGGATTGGAATCTCATTTCTGTTTGCTGTTATAAATATGAAGTTTTTGAGTTCCGCAAGTTTCTTTTCTTTGCTAACCAGCAGGTTTTTGATGTGGTCAACCGTTAGTACCTTGTCAAAGTCCATAACCATAGAATTGCGGTGCTTCACATAAGCCAGAGATGTTGCCCCGACAACTATCAAATAAAGCAGAATCCCGACAATAAAAACAGGCGTAAAAAGCCAGATTATTGTCCCCGCCGCCCCGGCGCCCAATATAATACCTGCCCAGAAAACCGATTTTGTTTCTATTACTTTGGCGTCCTGGTACACCCACGTAAGCAGCGGCAGCCATCCAAAAAACATGACCAGAAAAATGAAAAATTTGATTATTGATATGTAGCCGCCGTATCCGATTGCTGCTAATAATAAATCCGGCATAACATGCTCCGTTAAATCCTACAAAATACCACTCGCAGTAGTCTTGATTCCTTTTAGTGCCATTTTTAGTTCTTCTATATTTGGTGCGTATTGATATGCGTCTTTTGCGTCGATAGAACCGTCGTTCACCAGCTCACAAAGGTTATATGTAAGGTCCTGCATACCTTCCTGTTGAGAGCTTCGTATAACGCTTGGCAAATCGCCTTCGCGCTCTTCAGAAATCAGCTTTCTGACAGCCGCATTTGAAACTAAAACCTCCACAGCAGGTATCCTGTCAACGCCTTCCTTCTGGCACGGCAGTAATACCTGGCTGACCACCGCTTTAATTGCCAGACATAAAGTCTGTCTTACCAGACCTCGTTCCTTTTGTGGGAACAGGTCCAATAATCGGTGAATACACTGGGACGCATTTGCCGAGTGCATCGTGCCGAAAACAAGATGCCCCGTTTCCGCAGCTCTCATTCCAGCCCCGACGGTCTTGGCATCACGCATCTCGCCAATGAAAACCACATCAGGGTCCTGCCGCATCAGATATGTTAAGGCCTCCTCAAAGTTTTTGACGTCAATCCCGATTTCCCTTTGTGAGACTATCGCTTTGGCGTCCTTAAACAGATACTCGATAGGGTCTTCGATCGTAATTATATGACAAGAGCGAATTTGGTTGATGTGGTCTATCATCGATGCGATTGTTGTGGTTTTGCCGCAGCCCGTAGGACCTACTACAAGAATCAGCCCCTGCCTGCTCTGGCATATCTTCTCCAGTATCGGCGGCAGGTGAAGCTCTTCGAAAGGCGGGATCACTGTGTTGACACGCCGGGCCGTAAGGCTAATCACACCTCGCTGCCGAAATATGTTTGTTCGGAAACGGTGCTCACCCTCGATCTCGTGGGCGAAGTCCAGCGTCCCATGCTCCAGAAAAAAGTCTTGTTGGGCAGAGCTGAGTATCTCGAAGACCAGTTCTTTAATCCTTTGTACCGTCATTACTTCGCCGGTAGTCTTTTTCAACTCGCCGTAGAGACGCAGCTTGGGCGGCTGACCTACTTTCAGATGCAGGTCGCTCGCACGCATTTTGATAGCTGCCTTGAAATACTTGTTCAATTCCGGCTCATGCTCAAGGCTTGCTTGTTCATCAATAGGTTGTCCCGTGGACATAATTACCACTAACTCCAGAGCTTATAATCAAATTTCTACTGTCACGACCGGCTTTATTATCGGTCGCGGCCTGGCAGAGTATTGCTCTTACCATAAGATTTGTAAAGACAAACCATTATACAGCTATATTATAAAATCCTAAGCCTTTTGTCAACCTTGATGCTTGAACAATATTGATTTTCACCACAAATTGCAGGGCAATTCTTCCCTGCCGTAACCGTAGGGGAGGTTCGCTGCTCGCGCTACGTAGCGACTTCACAGAGTAGTAACCGCCCTTATTAAAAATGCCCGCTATGCTGGTTTTTTCCAGCCTCGACTTGCCAACAGCGGCCACCGAAGAAAAACTCTAATTCTTTTCAAATAAATATTTGACAATCCGCTTATATCTTGTTAGAGAATTAGGGACATTACAGGGAAGTAGTCTAAATACAGGGGTGGTCTTATGGTATTGGAGAAAAGAGTACTCTCAGGCCGTGAAAAGGATGAAGCGTCAATAAAACTCCTCAGGAAGCTCCGGGAGCTATTGTACTCCTCAGATGCTTCCAACAGACGACGGGCCGCTTATAAATTGTCCTGGATGCAGGAGGATGGTTTAGACATCTTACAAGCTGCCTTGTTTGGTAACTGTCCCGTACCAACCAGAAACGCTGCTGCCTATGGCCTTAGAAAAATGCGAGGAAGGATGAAAAATATGGCTCTGGAGGTTTTACAAAAGGGCCTGAAACGTCACGACACTTCTACCAGGGAAATATGCAGAAACGCCTTACAGCTATTAGGACAGAAAGTACCAAAAAAGATTGTTCCCAGAAAACCACCGGTATCACACTTGACAATTAGGGAGATTCCGAGAAAAAGCAGCCCAAGGAGAAGGGTCGTTAACCGGCGAACACGAAGATAATAAAATCAGAAGTCAAAGTCTGACTTTTGTCTTCTGTCTTCTGTCCTCTGTCCTCTGTCCTCTGTCGTCACGTCACCAATAACAGTGTCAAAGTCATATAGATTGCAACGCTTATCGAATCGTTCGCGGTTGTAACTAAGGGCCCGGAGCTTATAGCCGGGTCTATGCCGATTCGGCGGAATAAAAACGGCAAAAACAAACCAAGAGTCGTCGCCACCATTATTGCCGAGAACATTGCCGTCCCGAACGCAAATACAAGCCACACAGAATTTATGGTGCTTTCCGGCCCCTTTAGATTAAGCAGAACTGCGCACGCCAGACCACCTATAACTCCGCAGCTCAAAGCCACGAGAATAGCGATGCGAACTTCACGCGTGAAAACCTGACTTACTCTCAATGCCACAAGGTGACCGGTTGCCAGTCCGGAAACCACAATCGCCGAGGTTTGCAGCCCGGCGTTCCCGCTGATAGCCGCAATCATCGGAACAAAGGCAAGCGCAGCGGTATAAACAATAGATGAACCTTTGCCAAATTTGTCGTGGAAAAACATCAGGACCAGGGCCGTTACACCTGTCCCGATTAAACAGGGAAAAAGCCACGTCATTCGCACCCGGGCCGCATGAAAAGCCGAAATCTTATCCAGCTCATCAGGATCGGTGCCTGCCATCGTGTACAGGTCCTCCGCGGCCTCTTCCTCCGCGACCTCGATGATACGGTCGGCGGTGATTCGCCCGACTAACTTATTGTCATTCTCCAGAACCGGCACCACAATCAGGTCATTCTTGCTGAATATATTACGAACCTCCTCCTGGTCCATATCGACAGTAACGTAAATCGTATCGGGGTCAACTAAATCACCTATCCTCGTCCCTTCCGGCCGGGTCAGCAGGAATCTAATCCTAACATCACCTACAAATCTGCCGCCCTTGCTCACAACATACACGGAAAAGAAGTCCTCATCAATCTCCGCAGCACGGATTTTATTGACCGCTTCAGCGACCGTGGCATCCTCGGACACACTTATCACGGCCGGATCCATAATCCCGCCCGCTGAATCCTCCGAGTAGCTCATCAATTCTTTAATCTCAGCCGATTCCGAAGCAGGTATGCTTTCCAGCAGCTCAGCCCTTTCTTCTTCCGGCAGTTCCGAAAGAACATCAGCCGCGTCGTCAGGGTCAAGCTCGCTAAGAATGCTGCTCAGTTCCTCATCTTCGAGCAGCTCGAACAGTTCCGCTCTGGTTGCCTCATCAACCTTTTCCAGAACCTCAGCCGAAGTCGGCTCATCCATAGCGTCGAAGATGGCACGTCTTTGTTCGTTATCCACAAGCTCCACGACCTCGGCTATGTCACTGCTTCGCTGGTCGCCGAGCAGTTCCCTCAGGGCCGATTTATCTTCGGAGTCGATTAAACGCTCAATCTGTTGCACTAATTGTCTTTGTTCATCCGCCATACGGCATAGAATAACTAAATTTCTCCTACCAGGCAACAATTTTACACAAACTAATCGCTTTTAATTTGTCACGCCTCTAAGTCGAAGACCCCTTCCAACAGGGGCAAGCGTGCAAAACTCAGTTTATCCTAAAAGCTTGTCCCCGGCGTGTGCTTACTTGCTTTCTTTAGTTTACCCCCGAGAACTACCCCCTTGACTTACTGCAGGGGGCCGGGGATCTATGTTCCTGTGCCTTATGCTCTCATTCACGATACCTGTCCTGAGTGTAATCGAAGGATACGAGACACGAGCGACGAATAACGAAAACGTCATTTCGACCGAACGAAGTGAGTGGAGAAATCTGGCTTATGAACGATTTTTAGCAGAAATTATACTTTGCACACAATCTTTTCAGACAATACAATTACCCAGACATTTTTAT
>CAZLIO010000281.1:0-5525 GCA_964559025.1 uncultured Pirellulales bacterium
AAAGGCCGGTGGTTTCAAGAATACACCACTTAGCATTTTGATATTCCCGTAAACGAGAATATAGCTCCGTTATCCGGTGCAAAAAACCAAGCGACGAAAAAGCAAAGAGGTAGAAAAAGTGGAACCGCTGACGGTCGGATATCCATTTGTGTTTCGACATTTAGTTATTCAGACTTTTCGGTGAAAATGTACATAAGTGCTTAAGTTAAAAGAACATAAGAGCAAAAGGTGGTGATTTTGGAAATGAGCATTTTTTTGCAAAAATTCGTAAAAATGCCTACTTTTTGAACCGCAGATTTCACGGATTGCCCAGAGAGAACAAATGGACTTAACTTTTGGGGATTTTGGGGTTGACAAATGTGAAGCTTCGGGGGGTTAGGCCGTCGCTCGTGACTCGTAATGGGACGGCAGAGGACTTTTTGAATTGAAAGTTGATTATCGATTAGTTCGGAGATTGCCACGCTCGGCTCTGCCTCGCTTGCAATGACATAAATAAAATGGCCAAAATTCAACATATTACCCCGCGAACGGTTACCTTTTTTTCAATTGCGATTGGCACAAACCCACTTCGGCTACGCCTTCATTACGTTGTGCCAATCCTTAAAACATAGTTATAACAGAAGTGTCAGGTTAAGTCTTGACTATTGCAGATGTTAAGTAACGTCCACTACAATCAAGTTAATTGCGTATATTATCTTTCCTGAGTCTGTTAGATTAGTGTATCATCAGGTAAACTGGAATTTCAATACTACGTTTATAATCCCCAACTATAGTTTGTAGTGTAACCCTTTCAGTCCAATGACCCTTCGGACAATTTGGGGTCAAACTTATCTTACATTCAATCCCTTTATCATGTTTTTCCCAAGAGGCTATTATTCTTTCGCTTGAGGTTCTAATATCCTCTACTTTAAGTTTTTCAACACTATCTGTTAAAAACCGCACCTTTTTATGTTGGTCATTAGAACAATTCTTGCAATAGAAGCTGACCGAATTTGGATACCAAAATACCTTCAAATGGACTTTGCCCGTCATAGTCAACTCGCTAACTGGCTTTTTAGGGTCGTTACTTATAACCCAAACTTTTAAAACTTCTCGATGTTGAACTGGTCTAGCCTTGTATGAAACATCGATTTTAGAATGCTCACCAGGGGGAAGAATAAACTTTTCAGATTCGGTGCTCGTGCAGCCACATCCTGCTTTGACATTTTTTATTTGAAGATTTCTACTTCCTCTGTTTTCAAATACGAATGAATGTTTGACAAGCTTGCCTTCATCGACAACACCAAAATCAAAAACCTTTCCTTTGGGGAAAACTATCTTTGGTTCGCCAGCGGGTAAAATACAGTAGGATATGAGGACCACAAGAAAGGCAACTAAAAATGAAGCCGCATAAAAATGACTTTTGTTAATTATCGAATATCCTTTTATATGCATACGAAGTTGACCAAGTTCACAAGAGTAAAACTTAGGCTCTAACAATTCGTTTTCGGTTTTCTCATAGCATATACAACACCAACTAAAATCAGGACCAGCAAGAGGCTCAAGAAATACATTGCGTATGAAACCTTTCCCAATATATTAGAGTGTTCTTTTTGGTTACTTTCTTCTGTTTCAGACTTTTCATTTCCTGTTAGCTCATGTCTTGGTTTACTCGCTTTTGAATTTTCATCTATTGCCGGTTCAACTTCTTGTTCTCCAACCTCTGAGGTTATATCGGCAAGCGCCGATTCCGGAGACTGATCCATATTTGGAGATTTGCTTTCCTTAACCTCCAGAGAAGCAATTTCTGACAGAGCTGAACTACCCCCAATTACATATCCAATTTGACGAAAGTCATCCCACACACGGCAGTCCAGAGGAAACTTTATTGTAAAATTTTCCGGATTAATCCCTTTGTTAATTTTAACCATTTTAATTTCGATTCTGCGTGTTAATCCTTGAGGAACAGTCGTATGTCGCAACTTTTTCATCTGTTCTTCTTCGGTAAGATGTGAAAAAGACCTCTTAAATTCTTCTTCCGTTATACCCTTGGGAAGAACCCACTCATTGGTAAAAAAACTGCGGTCACCTGTTATCGGAAACCATACCCCATCAATTTGTTCCAACTCAATATTATCTATCCTTATGACTAGCGCTTGCCAATGTTTACTCGCATCTGCATTTTTGCACTCAGGGCTAGAAAATTTTTCGATCTTCAGTGGTCTGAAATCTCTCTTAGTATCAATACAAGCACGTACATCATATATACAATCTCCGTCTTCAATCCATTTTGCTTCCACAACACAGCATTCGTGCCCGTTAATTTCTTCAGTTTGTTCTCGAATAGTTAACTCTTTTGCTTTAGATAAAATATGCCCAAAAGTCTCTTGTCCATGCTGTTTAATCGAATAACCAAGCAAAGCTTTTGGTGCCATATACACATTAAATGTATCAGGAGTAAAGCCAAATATACCTCCTGTACTCCAACTTTCTCTTCTATTCTGGCGGAAGTTGCGCTGTACTTCACCATTGAAGGCATATTTTATCTCAGTAGTCGGTTCTTTTTTGTCTTTTCCTAACCATTTATGGCCATTAATGAACTCCTTTCCATTTTCCCAGCCCCATTCAAAAACAACAAGAATATTGTTTGTTTCTGGTTCATACCATTTGACATTAGCTTGAACGTCTTTGATTCGCTTTTCATTTTTCAATATCTCTGATATTATGGTAGCATTACTATTTTGTCCTAAAGCGATCGAAATAAAGGAGAAAAGAAACATAATGGCCATCCAAGTTTTTGAACATCTCATCAGAATTCTCCTACAGACAATTAAATAACAAATCACTCTATAACCTATAACCAATATTACGAAATTAAATCTTCGATTCAGCTTATCCGAATGCGTTAATCTTCCCACTTTATTATTATGTATAAATCACTTAAAAGTAAAGGCAATCTTCAATTTCTTTCGGAAATAACAGCAAGTTTTGTTTCTTACGTATCCCGTTGACAATAGCCAGTATAATATACTCAAACCCCCCCCCTGCTGCTAGTACGTAGCAGCAGGGGTTTAAAAAACTACTGTCTTCTAAGAGCAAAAATGTAGCTTGCAATCGTTATCCTGATACTGCTCAGTTCCAGTGCAGTTACAGTCGGGGAAAGGGCCTCCAGTACAATTTAACTTATACGTGTCTCCGCAATCAGTCCAAGCTCCAGTATCCGAAATACAAGTGTCACTGGCCTTGCCAGTCCATCGACAAAAGCTTCCCGAGCCACCGTTTTTGCACTTGTAGCAATTTCCCTTGCAATCAGTGCCTATCACCTTTTCTTCACATCCAATGGGCGCACCATCATTCCCCCATGCCCTTATACCTGAGCAAGGGCTATCAGTGATACATGTATTACATTCAGCGTGTATACTTGAGGCATAGGCCGCGCTGAAAGCAATACCAATTAAGGATAGTATGCTGAAAGCTATCGCTAAATTATTATTTTTCATGGTTATTTTCCTTTACATTTTTATGATTATTAAACCGATTTTTAGTGCCTTAATACATTCACGAAATATCATTTACCAGTCATCCAGCAATTCTATCATCATAATGCTAACCTCCTTTCGATTCAATAGCGAATGGTTTAATTGATTTGTTGATGAAAAAAATCGCGATTTTTCTGCTGTTTTCTGCATCTTTGCTATTCTTTACATAAATAATGTCGAAATCTGACGCTGTTTTCATGTTTCTGTGCCCTACAGCCAATTTCTCATCCGATCTAAAACGACTTTTTTGATGGCCCTAAATATTCGGCCTCTATAAGTAGTTGCCAAAAAATCAGAAAATATCAGAAAGAAAATTTAAATTTTTTTTGGTCCGTTCTATAAGTCCAGACATTTCAGTTAGTTACAGATGAAAAATTTTTATTTTTCCTTCGTACGCCCCGGCCTTTTTGGAGATCCCGGCGTTATTCCAGCCGAGGGCAAAACAATAGAAAACTCTTTCGCCAATATCGGCGTAGAGCTAAAATAGAGCGATGGTCTCAGAAAAAAAACAAGACAAATTTGAAGCGATTCGTGAAAAGATAAAGGGCTTTCCGACGAGGCCTGGGCTTTATTTTATGAAGGGCCCGGGGGATAAAGTGCTCTACATCGGCAAGGCCAACAATCTTCGCTTGCGGGTTGCCAGCTATTTTCAGCCTGGCGGCGACCTGGCTACATCACGTGGGCCAAAAATCACCGAAATGCTCAGCAAGGTCGAAACCGTCGATTTTCTTGAAACTCCAAACGAAGTTGACGCAGTGCTCAAAGAAGCCCGTCTGATTAAAGATATTCGTCCGCCTTACAATACGGACCTTGTCGATGATAAGACGTTCCCTTATCTGGAAATCACTACAGGCGAAGATTTTCCGGGGGTCTATATCACGCGGAAACCCCGGCCGCACGGCAGCAGATTGTTCGGACCTTTTGCCGGTGCAAAGGACCTGCGGGGCGTTCTGGTGGTACTACAGAAGATATTCAAGTTTCGCACCTGTAAGCTAAATATCAGCGAAGACGACCGGAAACGCAGATTCTTTCGGCCTTGTCTTTTGTACAGCATAAAGCAGTGTGCCGCTCCGTGTGCAGCCAAAATTGACAAGCGTGAGTACAAAAAAGTCGTTACAGACCTTGTAAAATTCCTGCGGTCGAAGCGCTCGACTATCCTGCGGCAGTTAAGAAAACAAATGGCAGAGGCATCTGAGGCGTTCGAATACGAGAAAGCCGCTATGTTCCGCGACCGTATCCGGCTGATTGAACGGCTCGACCGCCGGGGCACGCCCGATGAGAACGTTCAGCCGGAGGTCTTTGCCGCCGACCCAACCGAAGCCCTTATAAAACTGCGGGAATTATTACAAACGCCTGAGCCGGTGCGGATTATCGAGGGGATTGATGTGGCCAATATTGCAGGGGCCGCGGCGGTCGGCTCGCTGGTTAAATTCATCGACGGCAGGCCCTTCAAAAGCGGCTATCGAAGGTTCAAAATAAAGACCGTAAAAGGCATCGACGATTATGCGATGATTGCCGAAGTGGTCAAACGCAGATATAAATACGCCCAGCGGGGTGAAGAGCTCTGGCCCGACCTTGTTCTAATTGACGGCGGGCTGGGTCATCTGAGAGCTGCTGAAAAGGCATTGAGAGAAATGGAGGCACCGGCGATAACAATTGCCTCGATCGCCAAGAAAGAAGAAGACATTTACCTGCAGGGCAAAAACAGGCCGTTGAAGCTGCCCGCCAATTCGCCCGCCCGCAAGCTGCTGCAATACGTCCGGGATGAGGCCCACCGTTTCGCACAGCACTACCATCATATCCTGCGAGGCAAAAAGATGCTAAGCAAAAAATCCTGACCGCTAATTTGCCTATCGGCAAAGCCGGTAAGGTCCCGGAAGTTGGCGAGAGCATCAGTACGCCTTTTAGATGCGTATTTATCCATATTCAACCAGCAACATTACCAGCGTCTTATACCAATTGTAATTAAAAGCTGCGCTTTATATAAAGAGCAGCGAGCCATCCCCA